>JBGSLE010000130.1:0-31364 GCA_041740875.1 Pontiella sp.
GGGCGTTGGCGATCGCGCGGCGGATCAAGCAGACCGTTCCAAACGTGCATGTGACCCTCGGCGGCGGGTACGTGAATACGGAGCTACGGCACCTGCGCGACCCCGGCATCTTCGATTATGTGGACAGCATTGTGCTGGATAGCGGGTTTCTTCCGTTGCAGCGGCTGGCCAGTGGCGGGGAGCCGGTGCGCACGTTTGTCCGCACGGACGGGCAGGTTCGATTCCTTGATGGCGCCGCGCCGGAAATCGCCCACAACGACCTTCCGGCCCCGGTATTCCACGGACTGGAACTCGACCGCTATTTCGGCATGTTCGAAATGCTCAATCCCGTGACCCGCCTCTGGTCGGATGGGCGCTGGAACAAGCTGGTGTTGGCGCATGGCTGCTGCTGGAGCCGGTGCGCCTTTTGCGATACGACCATCGACTACATCTGCCGCTACGATCCCGCTACCCCGCAAACCATTTGCAATTGGATCGAAACGGTGGCTGCGGAGACCGGATTCAACGGCTTCCACTTTGTCGACGAGGCGCTGCCGCCCGATTTGCTGGACGGCTTGTGCGATGAAATCCTGCGGCGCGGACTGGAGATCGAGTGGTGGGGCAACATTCGCTTCGAAAAGCGCTTTTCCGGCGAGCTGATCCGCAAGATGGCCGCCGCCGGCTGCATCGCGGCGACGGGCGGCCTGGAAACCTGCTGCGACCGCACGCTGCACCTGATACGCAAGGGCATTACGGTCGGGCACGCGGCGCGCGTGCTCACAGACCTCTCCGCAGCGGGCATCATGACCCACGCCTATTGCATGTATGGTTTCCCGACGCAGACCCTGGAGGAAACCCGCGCGGCGCTGGAGACCGTGCGCGGGCTGTTCGACTCGGGGGCGCTCCATTCCGCCTATTGGCACCGTTTCGCCCTCACGGCGCACAGCGACATGTCGATCCACCCCGAACACTACGGCATCACCCCCCGGATCCCGGAACCCACCGCCTTTGCCATCAACGAAATCCCGTTCGATTCCGCCTACGGCTACGACGTGGAGGCGGTTGGACGGGCGCTGAAGGCCGCCACCTACAACTACCAGCTCGGAACGGGGCTCGATATTCCCGTGCAGGACTGGTTTGAACCGCGCTGAGGCGAGGGTGCAAGCCAGTTCCGTTGGGGGCTATGGGCAATAAAACGGAGGCCGCTTCTCCACGAAACCAACTAACGGTGTGGTGCGGGCTTCCTCAGCGGCGTCAGTCCTTTGATCTTGGTGTTTTTGTTAGATACAAATATCAAAGGATTGACCATTTTTTTGCGGTCCGCCGCCTTGGAGTGCGCGGGGTTCACCGCGCTTTGAAACGGCGTTGCGGGTGGAGTTGAAACAGAAACTATGAATCAAGCGGCCCGACCCCTTCTTCAAAGCCCCAACACTCTCGCTATAATTAAGCCAACATCTTTAATTATAAGATTTGTACGTTCAACACGATTTTTTTCTTTTATTGAAATATCGTTATCTACATTCTTAAATTTTTTTAAACAGTCTGTGACAACACATTCAAATTCCTTAATCGAACATGGGGAGTAAATTGGCCTATTTTCCTTTGCTCGTATGAGGGCAATCTCAACCTGTATACCCCCATCATGTGATGCAATGAACACTAGACTTTCGCTTGAAAGTTTTTTTGCTAATGCAATAATTTTCTTGTCAATACCTGAGTTCGGGCCAAGCACGTTTTCGTGCAATACTGGCAGTTCAAGCTCCATTAAGCTTGGTTGTCCAAGATCTGGAATATTCATCAATTCAGCGCAAAAAGTTCGGCCACGCTTTGCATTAATTACTGTATCTGGATCGGAAAAATGGCTCGCCAGCTCGATCTTAACTTCATGAGGAAGTAACAATCGAACTGGAAACAGCTCGGTCTTCAATTCCCACCAGTCCAAGATATGCTTAATATTGTTATCAATATTTATGTCTGGAGGCCTATCCAATTTATGAAGTAGCGGAACCGGCCATTCTTCTTTTGATTTCGGAATGTTCATTAACCAGCAAGTATCAAATAATATCGAAATGCTATTATAATTGTAAGTTATATCTTCAAAGGAAGAATGAACATCACATAATTCTGCTCGTTTTGTCTGCCAAACTCTTCTGATGTCATTTGATAATTTGGCGAAGTGTGATTCGAACTCCTTCATCGAACATGGCGAGTAAATAGGCTTGTTTTCCTTTGCTCGAATGAGGGCAATCTCTGTTTGTATGCCTCCATCATGTGTTGCGATGAATACTAGATTTTCGCTTGCTAGTTTTTTTGCTAATGTAATAATTTTCTTATCAATATCCGAGTCTGGACCAAGTACGCTTTCATACAACACCGGACACTCAAGCTCCATTAAACTTGGTTGCTCAAGATTTATAAAGCCCATCAATTTTGCACAAAAAACTTGGCCGCGCTTGGCATCATTTTTTTTATCTGGATTGGCAAGATGGTTCGCCAGTTCGACCTTCACTTCATGAGGAAGAAACAAATGTACTAGTGAGATACGAGGCTTCAATTTCCCCGCGTTCGAGTCATGCTCAATATTGTCGTCTCTATTTATGCCTGTAGGCTCACCAAATTGGTCACGTAGTGGCGAGGGCCATTCTTTTGAATTTGGCATGTTCATTAACCAGCAAGTATCGAATAAAACTGCAACACCATTGTATCGATTCATTATTTCCTCCACAGAAAAGGGTCAGTCCGCTTAGAAAAGGGGTCAGTTTGGAATGGCACTAAGTTAAGGCGGTTATGACCGAATTTACTGCATTTTCGGTTCATGCTTCCAGACGGGCTGCCCGAGATTGTATCCATCAATATTTCCCTTGTCCTGCGGGCTTCGATTGCCTCTGACGGTCTCCGCAACTTCATGATTCAGCCGAGCCCGCTTCCACCCCTGAATAGGTGGGAAATTGGCTTAACTTAGTGCCATTCGGGTCAGTTTGCTTAATTCGTTATTTTGTATTTCAATTCCCGCTAACCGCCCTCCGTAAAAGGGTCATCTGACGAATTTAAAGTCCTGTCTGGTCCCATTTTCACCGCACATTGTTTCCGGTTTGGCCCCGCCGCTACCTGCGGCGATCCCGGGCACGCCCCATAAAAACGCGGACACTCTATCCGCAAACCCCAGCGATTGGAACCACCTGGTTGCAGATTTTTATCGAGGGGGCATCCAAACAACCCCTGTGGGGCCGGTGACCCCACCGGCCATTTCGGCGGGTCGGGTGACCCGCCCTGCAACCTGGACCCCTCCGACCTGACTATTTCGCCCGCAACGGGGCTCGATATTCCCGTGCAGGATGGGTTTGAAGCGCGCTGAGGCGATATATCCGACTTTTTCGGTTCTCATTCAGGCGTCGTTTGCTACCGTCGCCCTCCAGGAAAAGGGAGCGCGCGATGGCGCGTGGTCGGGAGCCATGAAAAAGGTTTTTTTGATTGCTTGGATGGTTTGCTGCGCGGGTTTCCCGTTAAACGGGTTTGCCGAGGATACCGGTATCCAGCCCCTGCTTTCCACCAATGCGGTCGAAACAATCGGCGAAGCGGGCAGGGTTACCGCCGTGTACGGCATCTCGGCCGACGACTACCTGCCCGTCACGGAATTGGCGCGCCAGCATTTGCGGCCCCAATTGCGCACCAGCGGGGACCATCCCGCTTTCGACCTTCCCGACGGCTGCTATTTCGTAGGCGGGCTGGTGTTTTTGCTGATTCTTCTGCGGGTGCTGGTCATTTTCATCGACGACTGCGAAGAGCGGCGCAAGGAAGAGATGCGCAAGGCCGCGAGCGAGCAACCGCCCGAATAACGCGCTCCCGCCCACGATCGGACTTGCCCAACCCAGACCATCTTTGGATACTCCGCCGCGACATGCTCAGAACCCTGAAGATTAAAAACCTTGCGCTGGTGGACGATGTCCAGGTCGGTTTCACCGACGGGCTCAACATCATCACCGGGGAGACCGGCGCCGGCAAATCCCTGCTGATGGGGGCCTTGCGATTGCTGCTCGGCGAGCGGGCAGACAAATCGATGATCCGCACGGGGGAGACCTCGTGCTCCATCTACGCCGAATTCGGCTTGGCCGATCCGGCGGCGGTCGATGGCGTCCTCGCGGAAATCGGCATGGAGCCGTGCGAGGGCGGATTGCTGGTGATCCGCCGCGTCATCACCGATTCCGCCAATAAAACCCTCGTGAACGACGAGCCCGTCACATTGCAGGCGTTGCGGCGGTTGGGCGAGGTGCTCGTCGATATGCACGGTCCGTACGACCACCAATCCCTGCTCGACCAAGGCGTTCAGCTTGAAATCCTCGACGCCTTCGGCCAGTTGGGCGGCGACAAGACGGCGTACCAGGCCGAATACGCCAACTACCGCGCACTCCAGCAGCAGATCGATGCGCTTAATTCCGACAACGAGGAGGATCTCCTGCGCCAGATCGAGTTTCTCGACTACCGCGTCAACGAGATCGAGCGCGCAAAGCTCTCCGCCGCAGAGGAGCTGCAGGTCGTTGAGGAACATGGCGTCATTGCCAATTCCCAGCAGGTGATCGAACTCGCCAACGGCGCGGTGAACGCCCTGACCGAGGGCGAAGGGTGCGCCTTCGAATCGCTCGCCGCCGCGCAGCAATGCCTCAACCGGCTCATCAAGATCATGCCCGAAGCGCAGGAGTGGCACGATGAAATCGAACGCGCCGTCACGTCGGTCCAGGAGGTGGTGCGCTCCATCGAAAACTCGGCCGCCGGGATCGATGCCAGCCCCGAACGCATGCAGTGGCTCGACGATCGCCTGACCACCTACCAGACGCTGAAGCGCAAATATGGCGCAACCGTCGAGGCCGTGCTTGAAAACGGCGAATTGTGGCAGGTGCAGCTGGCCGACCTGCGCGGCCGCGACAAAAAGCGCGCCGCGTTGCAGGCCGAGCAGGACGAGGTCTTGAAGGCCGTTGAAAAGGCCGGGCTGGCGCTGCGCAAAAAACGCGATAACGTGGCGGATCTCCTGTCGGAATGCATCACGCGCGAACTGGTCGATATCGGCTTCGAGCACGGCTTCTTCGATGTCCAGGTGGCGCCCTGCGCTCCGGGCCCGTCCGGCATGGACGTGGTCGAATTTGGCTTTGCCCCCAATGCCGGCGAGGAGATGCGCCCGTTGCGCATGATCGCCTCAAGCGGCGAAATCTCGCGCGTCATGCTCGCCACCAAGGCGGTGCTCGCCAAGCAGGATCGGATTCCCGTGCTGGTCTTCGACGAAATCGACGCCAACATTGGCGGCGAGATCGGCGGCGCGGTCGGCCGCAAGCTGGCCCAGGTGGCGCAATGCCACCAGCTCATCGTCATCACCCACCTCCCGCAGGTGGCTGTTTGCGGCAACACCCACCTGGCCGTTTCCAAGAAGGTCGAGGATGGGCGGACCTATACCGAGGTGGAACTGCTCGACGAGGAATCCCGCCCCGACGAAATCGCCCGCATGCTCGGTGGCAAGACCAGCACCAACGTCACGCTCCAGCACGCGCGCGAAATGCTCGGGATGCAGTAGCGGCCCGGCGCGTTGCGCCGTTCTGTCGCTGGTTTGTGCGGAAATGTCCCGCGCTGGCGGTGGAGATATCGTTAAATTCTCAATAAAAACGCTAGTTTTTGCGCTGGCACGGCTGGTGCGATAGGGTCGGCGACCATAGGAGGAAAAGATGGATTTCAACAAGACAACCCAGAAGGTGCAGGAGGCGATGCAGCAGGCGCAGGTCAAGGCGTTGCGGTATGGCCACCAGGAGGTGGATGCGGAGCATGTCCTGCTCGCGTTGCTGGCGCAGGAGGGCGGACTGGTGCCGCGCCTGCTGGAAAGCATAGGGGCTTCGGTTCCGGTGGTTTTGGCGCAGGTGGAGCAGGAACTCGAAAAACGGCCGCGCGTTTCGGGGGCCACGGAGGCCGGCAAGGTCTACGTCACCCAGCGTCTGAACCAGCTGCTGGTCAAGGCGGGCGACGAGGCGAAGCGGCTGAAGGACGAATTTGTTTCGGTCGAGCATCTGCTGCTCGTTTTTGCCGACGAGATCAAGCTGCTCAAGGGCAACGGCGTTACCCGCGATGCGTTGCTCAAGGCGTTGGCCAAGGTGCGCGGCAACCAGCGGGTGACTTCCGACAACCCCGAAGGGCAGTACGAGGCGTTGCAGAAGTATGGCATGGACCTGGTCGATGCCGCGCGGGCGGGAAAGCTCGATCCGGTCATTGGCCGCGACGCCGAAATCCGCGCGGTGATCCGCATCCTTTCGCGCAAGACCAAGAACAACCCGGTGCTGATCGGCGAGCCGGGCGTCGGCAAGACGGCGATCGTCGAAGGGCTCGCCCAGCGCATCGTGCGCGGCGACGTGCCGGAAGGGTTGAAGGAAAAATCGATCTGGGCGCTGGATATGACGGCGCTGATGGCGGGCGCGAAATACCGCGGCGAATTCGAGGAGCGCCTGAAGGCCGTGCTGCACGAGATCAAGGCCGCCGATGGACGGATCATCCTCTTCATCGACGAGCTGCACACGATCGTGGGCGCGGGCAAAACCGAAGGTTCTTCGGATGCCGGCAACATGCTCAAGCCGATGCTCGCGCGCGGCGAACTGCATTGCATCGGGGCGACCACGCTCGACGAACACCGCAAATACATCGAGAAGGATTCGGCGCTGGAGCGCCGCTTCCAGCCGGTGATGGTCGATGTGCCGAGCGTCGAGGATACGATCTCCATTTTGCGCGGGCTGAAGGAGCGGTTCGAGGTTCACCACGGCGTACGCATCCAGGACGCGGCGCTCGTCTCCGCCGCCGTGCTCTCCGACCGCTATATTTCCGACCGATTCCTGCCGGACAAGGCGATCGACCTGATGGACGAGGCCTGCGCGACGATCCGCACGGAGATCGACTCCCTGCCGGCCGAACTCGACGAGATCACCCGCAAGGTGATGCGGCTGGAGATCGAGGAGACCGCGCTTAGGAAGGAAAAGGACCAAGCCAGCCGCGACCGGTTGGAGGATCTTCGCCGGGAATTGGCCGACCTGCGCGCCGAGGCCGATGCCATGAAGGCGCAGTGGGAAAACGAAAAGGCGGCGATCCAAAAGGTGCGCGAACTGCGCGAAAGCCTGGAGTTGGCGAAGGCGGAGGCCGCCAAGGCCGAACGCGAATACGACCTCGAACGCGTGGCCAAGCTGCGCCACGGCACGATCCCCGAGATTTCGAAGCAGCTGGCCGCCGCCGAAGCCCTGATGGCGGGGCGTATTGGCGGAACGCTGTTGCGCGAAGAGGTCACCAGCGAAGAGATTGCCGACGTGGTTTCCCGCTGGGCCGGCGTGCCCGTGACCAAGTTGCTGGAGGGCGAACGCGAAAAACTGCTCAAGCTCGACGCCGTGCTGCACCAGCGGGTCATCGGCCAAGACGAAGCCGTGCAGGCGGTGGAGGATGCGGTATTGCGCGCCCGGGCCGGCATCAAGAACCCCAACCGGCCGATCGGCTCGTTCCTTTTCCTCGGCCCGACCGGCGTCGGAAAAACCGAGCTGGCGCGCACGCTGGCGTGGGAATTGTTCGATTCCGAAACCAACATGGTGCGGATCGACATGAGCGAATACATGGAAAAGCACACGGTTTCCCGCCTGGTCGGCGCACCACCCGGCTACGTGGGCTTCGAAGAGGGCGGACAGCTGACCGAGGCCGTCCGGCGCAAACCCTATTGCGTGCTATTGCTCGACGAAATCGAAAAGGCGCATCCGGACGTATTCAACATCCTGCTCCAAATCCTCGAGGACGGGCGGTTGACCGACTCGCACGGGCGCACGGTCAACTTCAAGAACACGATCGTCATCATGACCAGCAACATTGGATCGACCCATCTGCTGGAGGGGATCGACAAGGCCGGGCATATTTCCGAATCCGCGCGCGCCGACGTAATGCAGACGCTCAAGGCCCATTTCCGGCCGGAATTCCTAAATCGGATCGACGAAACCGTCCTTTTCAAGCCGCTGACCCTGGCGGAGATCACCGGCGTGGTCGAACTGCTGGCCCGGGAGCTGACGGCCCGGTTGGCACAGCAGGAGATCCGGCTGGAGATTACGAAGGCGGCCGAGGAATACATTGCCCGCGAAGGATATGATGCGGTCTATGGCGCCCGTCCGCTTAAACGCTTCATGCAGCAGCACTTGGAAACGCCGTTGGCGCGGAGGATCATTGCCGGGGAATTGTCCGCCGGAGGCGTCGCCACGGTCGATTGCCAAGGCGGCGTCCTGACGATCGCGTAGCGTGGAATCCCGCGGTCTAGTAAAAATTACTAGTCCTTCCCTTGACGATGGCTCACTCAGGGCTAATATGGGCCTGTTATACAACGGGGCAATCGGGGGAGGTTACCATGTTGCGGGCGGTTCGGATTATGGGGTTGGTGGTTTTCGCGTTCCTAGTGGGACTGTCGGGAAATTCGCTGTGGAAAATGCATGAAACCGGCGAGCTGATGGAGCAATACAACAGCCGCCGCAGGGCCGATTTGACCCTGCTGGTCTTTTCCATTGGAGCCGTGGGGGCGTTGGGTTATTTCGAATTGTTGCGCCTCCTGTCGCAGCGCGAAAAGCGCGGGTATGGCGGAATGCGCTACCCGGAACAGGCCGAAAAACGGGTCGAAGGAGTGGACACCTCCAACATCTATTCGGCGCCCAAAACCATCGATGCGTGGCAGGGGCACCGCATCCGCACCTCGAAAAGCCGCCACAAGCAGCGCTTCGATGCGTCCGGAATCTGGCTGGTGCTGCTGCGGATCATCTGCCTGGCCCTGTTGACCGCCTATCTGGCCCTGCTGGTTTTGCAGGTGCTCAATGGAACCTCCGGGAGTTTGCTGGTGACGCTCTATTTCGCGTTGCTCTCCACGCTTTCGCTGGTGGTTGCGCTGGGGGTTTTCTCGCGCAGGATGTGGGGGTTGGCCGCGGGCTATGTCCTGTGCATCGGCAATTTGGTGGTCTTCCCGCTGGGTACCGTTGCCGGGCTGCTGCTGTTGATGGGATTGGTCGGCGCAACACCCTGTTTCATGCCCACCGACCAGAAGCGCCGGAAGCCGGGCAAGTACGCATCGGCGGCCTAGTTTCTGGACATCGGCCAAGGATGCGCTGAAATCCTGCGCGATGGTTTGATTTCGCCGGTGCGCGCGGTAACCTAGCGCCCATTACGAATCAAGGAGCTCCATGAACAAGCAGACCAAGCAATTTCTCGCCGATCTCATCAACAGCGTCAGCCCCTCCGGCTACGAAGCCCCCGTCGCCAAGGTTTGGAAGGCCGAAGCGGAGACCTTCGCCGCCAAGGTCTGGACCGACACGCACGGCAATTCGCACGCCATCGTCAATCCGGGCGGGTCGCCGCGCGTCATGTTTGCCGGGCACTACGACGAAATCGGCTTCCAGATCTCCTATATCGACGAGCAGGGCTTTCTCTGGATCCAGGCGCTCGGCGGCTGGGATCCGCAAATCGCCCAGGGGCAGCGTGTCCAGATCGTGACGAAAAAGGGCATCGTGCGCGGAGTGGTCGGCAAGGTGGCAATCCACCTCCAGGATGCCGAGCAGCGGAAAAAGGTCTCCGAGATCAAGGATCTCTGGATCGACATCGGCGCAAAAAACAAAAAGGACGCCGAAAAAATGGTCGAGATCGGCGACCCGCTGGTGATCGCCTACGGCTTCGAAGAGCTGGCCAACGGCCTCGCCGCCGGGCGCGCGTTTGACAACCGCGCGGGCGCCTTCGTGGTGCTGGAGGCGGCCAAGCTGCTCGCCGGAATGCAACCGCATGCGGAAATCCATGCCGTCGCCACGGTTCAGGAAGAGATCGGGCTGCGCGGCGCCACCACCGCCGCCTACGGCATCGACACCGACATCGGCATCGCCGTCGACGTCACCTTCGCCACCGACCATCCGAACATGGCCGAAGCCGTTAAGCGCGAAAACCTCATCAAGCTCGGCGGCGGCCCCGTCATCACGCGCGGCCCCAACATCAACTCAAAGCTCTTCGACCTCTTGGTCAAGACCGCCAAGGAAGAAAAGATCGACTACCAGATCAGTGCCGAACCGCGTGGCACCGGAACCGACGCCAACGCCTTGCAGCTCAACCGCGCCGGCGTCACCACCGCGCTCATCAGCATTCCGCTGCGCTACATGCACAGCCCCTGCGAATTGATCAGTCTCGCCGACCTGCAGCAATGTTCCAAGCTCCTGGCCAAAACCGTCGCCAAGATTACGCCCAAAACCAACTTCGTGCCGTTCTGAGACGTGACGATTGAGGCGTGATTGATTCGTGAAACGTGGCGATTGATGCGTGATTCGCGATACGGGATGCGGGAGCGGCGAGACAATTATTCAATAGTCAATCGTCACGCTTCACGTTTATTGCCTCAATATCTTCAGCGAACCGATCGCGCCGGTGAAGCCCGTGGGTTCCATGCCCGGCTTGTTTTTCAGCACGGCGGGCAGTTCCCGGTGTTCGCCGAGGCGGATGCGCATGTCGTCGCCGCGCAGGGGTGCCTGCAACGGGACTCGCGCCTGGGGAAAGGTGGTACGGTTGATGTTGAGCACCGCACTCTCCGGCCGGATCTGGAGTTCGATGGTCACCCATGCTTTCAGGCATTTGGTGGTGTCGCGCGATTCCGGCTCCTTCAGGGTCATCGCCACGGGCCCCGAACGGACAACGGCCTCGGCCGCGCCGTTTTTCAGGTAGATCGCGTACCCTTGGTCGCCGTCGTCCTGCGATAGGATCAATCCATCGGAAAGGGCGAAAACGCGAACCGTGACAATCCAGTCACGCCCGTCCGGATCGAGCAGGGAGCTATGCGGGATCTCCAGGCCTTGGCCCGCTTGGAACGCCAGCATGTTGCGGCCCTGAACCGTCTCGATGCCCAAATCGCCCTGGGGGATATGGAGCGGAAAAAGCGTCTTGTTTGGAATCAGCCCATCCTTTGCCCCCTCGAAATCAAGGTTCAACATCAAGCCCTGGGGCAGGGGTGATTCCGCCAAGCAGGCCAGCCCCGCCAGCAGGGCGAAGAGGGGAAGGGCAATTTTTGTTACCATGGCATTCATGCGACGAAGATAACCCGATTCTTCAGGAGGAATAAAGAGCTGATTTTTGTGGCGGGATTATGAATTCAACGGGACATGCTGTTGTGTTGAAAAAACCGTCCATCCGAGGACTCGATGGGCTTGTTCTGAGTTTTCCATTGTTCCCTTTTCTTTTTGAGAGCGCGGTTCGGGCAACCATTGGTCTGGAATGATGACGATTTTGTTTTTGTTTTTGTTCAGCAAGCCACCCCAGAACCCAAAGCTGGAGTTGGATGAAATTTGATGATCGCATTCCGCAATCAGCCGCAGGTCTAAATGCCCGTGGTCATTGTCGTTAATGTCTACCATGGTATAGGCCACGGATGGCGGAAGCTTGTCGAGGATGTGTTCCTTGCTCCACTCCATGCCGTTGGAAAATATGTAAAGATGGATGCCCTTTATATCGAGCTTTCCAATTAGATAATCAATGGCTGACAAGTAATATGCCGGCGTCAAAATGCACCAACCCATGTTAACATAGTCTCCTCGCCGGATGTGGATCGCCACTGATGCTTCGCGCGATTTTATATCGGCAAGCATATCTTCATTTTTTTCATCTAGCTGGATTTTCCCAATATCTAGTTCTTCAAGGATAAGATGTTTGATTTGATCGAAATATTTCCAGTGCATGAAGTAGCCGTCCAGATAGGCATGCTTTTCATCGCCTAGAGTTGGGTCGAATACAAACGGTGTTGGGTTTTTGCGATAAAAAAAACATTTAAAAAATGATGACTGGAACGCGGTAGCAGCGGGAAGGTGGAGCGAGGGGAAAACGTCGTTGAATTGTAGTTTGCGTCCATCCTTGCCGTCACAATCAACCCCGGACGTTTTAAACCAGGATAAATCGTAAAGGATACTTGCTCCGCATTTTTCCTGAATAAACCGACCTATCAGATATTTGGCTAGAACTGAGCAAAAACCTCCGTCCACCATGACCACCACCAAAGGTTTTTTTTGTCTGAGAAGGAGAAGAAGTATTTCACCCATGCAACGCTTAATTTGTTTAATGACTGTGTTCATGTGGCATCATGCCTGTAAGTTGAGGATTTGCTGTTATGGAAGAACAGACAGAATGGTTTTGGTAATGACGTCTGCGAAATATTCCGATGAAAAGTTTATCTTGAATGGTGGCTACCAGATAAGCGGGCTTCTTTCATGTGGATCTAAATTCCAGTCCAATGGGTTGATGGGTTTCTGCTGACGATACGATTTATTATTGGTTATCTATTAGCAGAGATCTGATCGGTTTCGCGGGGACTCCAGCGGCAACGACGTTGGATGGAATGGAATGTGTAACGACTGATCCGGCCCCGATAACGCTATTTTCCCCGATGACGACGCCTTTCATGATCATAACCCTGCTACCGATCCATGTGTTGTCCTCGAGAACTACCGGCTTCGACTCACCTGCGGAGGTGTGGCGTTTTATTGGGTCTATGTCATGGAAGTCACTATCAACGATCATTACCTCGTTTCCGATCAGCACGTTTTTTCCGATTGAAATCGAGTCGGTCGCAATGATGGAAACATTGTTGCTCAGTGCGGTCTTTTCGCCGATGCTGATTCGGGCTTCGGCAGTCCGTGCCTGGATGAGGATTTCCCCGGTTCCGGATTTTGGAGCCAAGGCATACCCTAGGGAAATGTTCTTTCCGAAATGAAGGCTACCTTTTCCTCCCAGTCGGACGGGGACGTTGATGCCGTATTTTCCTTCATGGACGACTTTTCCGGGGTGGAGCAACTTCGCAAAGGCATAACGCAGCCTGTAGATGTTGCGAACCAGTCGCGATTGTTCAGCTATGATTTTACGGAGCATACTGGACTACTTTCCATATTGGCTGATGGCATCAATCACTGCCTGGATTTCACTCGGTCGCATAGCGGGGTTTAGCGGGATGCTGACGACCTCCCGGTGGATTTGCTCGGTTATTGGCAATGATTGGTTTTGGAGTTCCTTGTACGCAGATTGATGATGCGGGGGGATGGGGTAGTGGATTGTTGTCCCAATGCCATGATTGGCCATGTGCATCTGGAATGCATTCCGATCCTTCACACGCACCACAAAAAGGTGCCAGCAATGGGTTCCGTAGGCAGCAACCTCTGGCAGATCTACTAGAGGGTTGGATATCCCTTGGAGGTATGCTTCCGCAATCCGCGAGCGCAGTTCGGTGTCACGATCAAGGAATGGAAGTTTAACCCGAAGAATCGCCGCCTGTATCTCGTCCAATCGGCTGTTTTGTCCCTTGAGCCGGTTTACATATTTTTCCTGCGACCCATAGTTTCTCAGAGTGGAGATGGTTTGCGCGAGTTCTTGATCGTTTGTCACGACGGCTCCCGCATCGCCGATGGCTCCAAGATTTTTCCCGGGATAGAAGCTGAATCCTGCGGCGTCGGAAAGGGTGCCCGCCTTTTTGGTGCGGTATGTCGCTCCATGGGCTTGGGCGGCATCTTCGACAACCTTCAATTTGTTTTTGGTTGCGAGTTCATGGATTGGATCCATGTCGGCGCATTGGCCATACAAATGAACGGCCATGATGGCGCGGGTTTTCGAGGTAATTGCCTTTTCAATCGCTTTCGGTGAAATATTGAAGGTGTCGGGGTTCGGTTCGACCAGGACAGGAGCCAACCCTGCTTTCCCGATTGCGAGTATGGAGGCAATGTAGGTGTTTGCCGGCACAATGACCTCGTCGCCGTCCTGGAGGAGTCCCATCGTTTTCCACGCATCAAAAATGAGTATGAGGGCGTCGAGCCCATTTCCAACGCCAATGCAGTGATCGACGCCGCAGTATGTGGAAAACTCGTGTTCAAACGCTTCCACTTCCTTGCCCAGAATATACCAGCCAGACTCAAGAACTCGCTTTACGGCTTCCTGAATGGCCTCGAAATAGGGCTCGTTCACCGCTTTGAAGTCAAGAAAGGGGATGTTCATTGCGCTTTTTTCCATTCCATGAATTCGTCGTAGTCGCGGATGTAGTCGTTGGCATCGTATTCATGGGACGCGAGCACTAGCAACACCGCTCCTTTCGAGTATTTGTATTGTATGCCCCATACGCCGGCTTTGATGTAAAGCCCGGTCATTGCATCATCCAATATGTATTCCTCGCGCTTTTTCCCATCGTCGAGGATCACATTGACTGTCCCTTGCGTGGCAATCAGAAACTGAAGACATTCCTTGTGTGCATGCGCTCCGCGCACTTTGTTGCTGGGAACATCGTAGACCATGAAAATCCGGCGGGGCAAAAAGGGGAGCTCCTTGCCAATTTCCCCGACAACCAGATTGCCCCGGATATCCGGAATCGCCGAAAGTGAGTATAGCACCGGTCCTGCTAGTTTCTTTTCGAGGTCGGCCGGGATCAACTGCTCGGAAGTGCAAAGGGTGTTGGCGTAGCCGGTTATTTTTGCTGGAACTCCCTTTACTATGGCATTTTCGGGGACATTCTGGGTAACAACGGCTCCTGCGCCGACGATGGCATTTCTCCCAATTGTTATTCCCGGAAGGAGGGTTGCGTTTGCCCCGATCGAAGCGCCCATCTTGATGGTTGTTCGCAAAAACGTATCGGGATATTGCTTCGACCGGGGATACTTGTCATTCGTGAAGGTTGCGTTGGGGCCGATGAAGACGTGGTCTTCAATCCGTGTTCCATCCCAGATCTGAACTCCACATTTAACGGTTACATGGTTTCCGATTTCTACATCATTTTCGATGAAGCAATGCGCGTTGATATTGCAATTTGAACCTATTTTCGCGTCCGGTAAAACAACGCAATATTGCCAGACAACGGTTTCATCGCCTATGTTTTTGGCTTGGACATCGGATGTGGGGTGGATTCTGATGCTCATATGAGTCTTTCCGTGGTTGCTCGGTTGCTGGGTTAGCACAATCATTGAAATCAGCTCCACAATAACGAATAATGCGGTTAATATGGAACTCCAATTATCTTAGAAGTTCAGCAACGGTCAGAAATACGTTTAATTCGGGGAAAACCATGAAAAACGACAACCCTTCATCCCCAGCCCACCCCCCGGGGGAACCGCTGGTCTCTTTTGTTGTATTGGCTTATCGGCAGGAGGAATTTGTTCGCGAGGCAATCGAAGGAGCTTTTTCCCAGACCTACGGGCCTTTGGAGATCATTCTTTCCGATGACTGCTCTCCAGATGCGACCTTTGAAATCATGAAGGAGATGGCGCGAAGCTATCGGGGGGCGCATAAGATTGTGCTGAATCGCAATGAGAAAAATCTAGGATTGGGGGCACACGTCCAACGCGTTGCTGATATTTCCAATGGCGAATACATGGTTATGGCCGGAGGCGACGATGTTTCTTTGCCGGAGCGAACCAGTGCATCCATGCAGGTTGTATTCGAGCATGGTGAGCTTGGGGGCGTGTTCGGACGTTATCACGAATTCACCGAGGTCTTCCGGGATGCCGGGAACTGGAAGCCGTATCATGCAGTGGATGGAAAGGTTGTAAAAGGGGATCCTTCCAATTGGATACTTCGATCGAAAAAGGGGCAGGTCATTGGAACTCCCGGGGCCACAGGCATGTGGAACAGGAAGCTTTTCATGGAGTTTCCGCCCATCCCCGAGGGAGCGCAGATCGAAGATCTTCTCTTGGGGTATCGCGCTCTCATGTGCGGATTGGGCGTTGGATATACCTCCAAGGGCGTAGTGCAGTACCGCGTGCATGGTAACAATGTGAGCGCGGGGGTTGAGAGATCCACATTTGCCCGGCGCACCTTTTTTTCAAAAGCGATTATTTGGAGGGATCTAGAGCATTTACGACGGAAAAATCCAAATCTTTATGCCGAAGCGGAGTGGGATCGGATTACCCGTACCGTTGAGACCATGGTATTTAGGACTATTGTTATCAGCTGCACGAAAAGCCATGGACCGATTAAAACCCCGTTATTGCTTCAGCTCGGCCAAAAGCAGGGTTAATGTATTTGCATGATTTTATAGAATAGTTCGTATCGAACTTATAAGATTTTCCCACTGCTCGGCGA
The DNA here is from genome assembly GCA_041740875.1 of Pontiella sp. Classification (GTDB taxonomy): domain Bacteria; phylum Verrucomicrobiota; class Kiritimatiellia; order Kiritimatiellales; family Pontiellaceae; genus Pontiella. The sequence goes on from JBGSLE010000130.1 coordinate 16,084, forward strand.
CGATTTCCGGGGCGAAGGCTTTCATCTCTTCGGCGGCTTGTCGGCCCATGCGGATACGGAGCGGTTGATCGGCCATGAGAATTGCAAGTTTTCGCGCGAAATCATCCGCATCGACGGCCAAAAATCCATTGAGGCCGTCTTTGATCAATTCATTGACGGAGGGCGTTTCCTGAAAACCGATGCTTGGAAGCCCCATGGCCATGCCGTCGGCAAGCGCGAGGCCGAAGCCTTCGTAGCGGCTGGGAAAGGCGTTGATGTCGGCGCTGCGATAGACCGTTTCTATGTTGGGATTGTAGCCCTTGATGAATACGTGTTCGCCAACGCCGAGCCGTTTCGCCTGCTCAATCAGCTCCTGTTTGTATTGGGCGGATTTTTCGAGTCCCCAGAATTCGAGGGTCCAGCCGGGAACCTTGCGCACGGCCTGTGCAAAGGCGTCGATCAGCAGATGTTGCCGCTTGCCGCCCTTGTCGAGCCGGGCGATGTAGACGATCCGTTTTTTTTCAGCGGACAGGTCGGCGCGCTTTTCGGGGGGAATCTGGACGACGGTGTTTGGAATGGCCGCGATGCGTTGGGCGCGGATGAGTTTTGAAAGCGGTTCAATGAATCCGGGATTAAGCACTTGCAACACGGCGGCTTGCTCGATCAGCCGCAGGTAGGTAGTGGATTTTCGCCGAGACTTTTTCTTGAGGTTTTCGATCATGAGCGGCGGGTAGCAATGGAACATCTGGATGACCGGCCGGTTGGTGCGGTCGAAACGGGTGGCGTTGTAGAGATCCTTCGGGAAGTAGCAGATGATGATATCCGGATGCTCCTGTTCGATGAACAGATGGTAGCGCCGCGCGGCGGAGAACAATTCGCTGCGCAGCCATCGGTGGAGGTTGGCAACCGGATTCCGGGTCTTTCCGCTCAGGTTGGTAAACCGCACGGCGGGATCAAGCGTAACGCCATGGCCCGGCTTGCGGTAGGAGTCGCAAACGACATGCACATCGTGGCCGAATCCCGCCAGATCGTTTGCAAACTGCGCCACGAATTTGGTGTTCAGCACGTTCCTGTCTTTGACGACCATGATTTTCATTACTATGCGTGCAAATCCTTCATTGTGCGCGGAAACAAGGGGCATAATCATGATTGCGGTCGCCTCCGGCAAGTGGATAATCCCTAAACGAGATCCATTCCATGAAACCAACCATTCCACAGCAGAAAACGGTACTTTGGTGGGGCCGTTTTGATCCGAACTATTCCCGTAGCCGCATCTTGCGCAAGCTGTTGCGCGAGGATGGCTGGCGTGTGGCCGATTTCCATCCTTTGCTGAGCCCGGCGGGAGACCTCCAGGCGTTGTTCCGGCGGGTCGGCAGACCGGAACTGATTTGGGTGCCGTGTTGCCGGCAACGCGATGTGGCGGCGGCGTGCCGGTACGCCCGATTGTTCAAGATTCCGTTGCTGTTCGATCCGTTGATCAGCGCCTACGACAAGCGGGTGTTTGAAAAAGGGAAATACGGAACCGAAACCATCCGCGCCCAACGGTTGAGGCGCTGGGAAAGCCGGTTGTTCCAGTTGGCCGATGTCGTACTGGCCGATACGTCGGCCCACGCGGAATTCTTCATCGAAACACTGGGAATGGATTCCGGCAGGGTTTTTGTGGTTCCCGTAGGCGCGGAAGAGGATTTGTTTATTCCCCAGCCTTGGGGCAGGCCAAAGGAGCGCATAGAGGTCTTGTTTTATGGCAGTTTTGTCCACCTACAGGGAACCGACACCATCGTAGAGGCGGCCCGGTTGGTTCCCGAAGTCGAATGGGTCTTGCTGGGGCAGGGGAAACTGAAGGCCTCCTGCGAAGAGGCGGCCAAGGGTTTGCCCCATGTCCGTTTCGAGGATTGGGTTCCGTACGAAAAACTGGCCGAAAGGATTGGCCGGGCGGATATCCTGCTTGGTGTTTTTGGCGGGACGCCGAAGGCGATGCGTGTAATCCCCAACAAATTCTACCAGGCGATCGCCTGTGCCCGGCCGATCATCACCCTGGATTCCCCGGTCTACACACCCGAGGTTCGCGCCGCGAACGATGGCGGCGTTGGATTTGTGGCGGCGGCGAATCCCCAATCCTTGGCCGGGGCGGTTCGTGGCTGGGCCAGCGAGCCCGAAAAACTCCCTCGGCGCGGTGCTGCCGCGCGCGGCTTGTATGCGGAGTTTTATGACGAAGGCGGGATCGATGCTGCCCTAAAGGCCGCGCTCGGCGGTCTATAACCCGATTTCGTTCTTGCCGTTCTTGAACAGGTGACGCTCGTACATTTTCACGTCTTTGAGCCAACGGTTGGAGGCAATCACGACCGCGCAGGCGAATCCGTAGACCCCCGCCTTATACATGCGGTCGAAAACCATCCGCTGGAAAACATAGAAGGGGAACGCGAACAGGACGCGCACGGCCAGCAATCCCTTGGGCTTCAGTTTTGTTTCCCGGGAGCGCACCGAACTGACCTTGTTCATTTTGTTGAGCATGAATTCGATGTTCGCGAAGGAATAGTGGAGCAGGTCGCCGCTTAGCCGGCGCGGTTTGATTCCTCCCGGAAGCTCAAGCTGGTCCCAGGCGGCGTGGGCAGGCATGCGGGCAACCGATTTGTGGTAGAGCTTATTGCGCCAGGCGAGACAGCAATCATCCCAGACCGCGCCCTTGGGTACGGGCGGAACGGTGACCAGCTTCAAGGCATAGATCCCCGGTTCGGGCGCACCGTTGGCGAAGAGTGCGCGGATTTCGTCCTGTAGTTCGGGGCTGAGAAGTTCGTCGGCATCGAGGTCGAGCACCCAGTCGTTGGCGGCGGCCTCCTCGCCATGGCGTTTCTGGAAGCCGTTGCCTTCCCATTTTTTTTCGATCACCTTTGCGCCGGCTTCGCGGGCGATTTCGCGGGTGGCGTCGGTGGAGCCGGAATCGACGATGATCACTTCCGCGCCGATTTCGGCGGCTCTTTTAACGACGGGCCCGATGCGCTTGGCTTCGTTGAGCGTGCGGATGTAGCAGGTGAGGGGGATCATGGCGATTATTCCGTTTTCAACGTATCGAGCAATTGCTCCAACCAGGGATAGAATTTCCGCCAAGGCAGGCTGCGGTTGCCATTGGGCAGAGCGGATTCCTTTTCGGCCTGGCAAACCAGCAGGCCTTCGGCGACTTTGAAATGCTGCTCGGCGAGCTTCCTGAAACGATTTATGGATTCCATGAACAGAGGCCTGGGCGTGGCGTTCTGCTTGATTTCCACCGGATAAAGCCGCCCTCGGGCTTGGAGGATGAGATCCACTTCCAGCCCGTCGTGTGACCGCCAGAAAAACAGTTCAGGCCGCCGACCGTGGTTGTAGAAGCATTTGACCGCTTCCGAGATCACCCATCCCTCGAAAAACGCTCCGCCCATGCTGCCTGCGAGCAGGGCTTGTGCCGAGGGTTGTTGAGTCAGGTAGGCCGCCAGGGCGGAATCGGCGAAGTAGAGCTTGGGGCTTTTGACGAGCCGCTTGCCAAGATTGTTGTGGAAGGTCGGAACCAGATGGATCAGGTAGCACGATTCCATCAATCCGATCCATTTCTTGGCGGTGGCGACGGCTACGCCGCTTGCCCGAGAAAGAGCGGCGAGATTCAATTCCTGTGCATGGCGGGCGGCACAGATCCAGACGAAGGTTTCGAAGGAACGGATGTCGCTCACGTTGCCGAGTTGACGAATGTCGCGCTCGATGTAGGTCTGCATGTAGGATCGGAGCCATAACTCCCGTTTTTCGGGTTCCATGGCTGGTTCCGGATAGCAACCGGTCCAGAGCAGGTCGGCGAGCTCCGTTGAAGCGTTGATTTCCTCCGAACAAAAGGGGGCGAGGTCGAAAAGAACGGCGCGGCCAGCCAGCGATTCCCCGATGTTTCTCATGAGATGGAATTGCTGCGAGCCGGTCAATACCCAGCGTCCCGGAATCCGGTTGTTGTCCACATCCATCTTGATATAGGGCAGCAGGTCGGGAACGTACTGGATTTCGTCCAGAATGGTGCCCTTGGCTGTTTGGTGTTGGCTCAGAAATCCTTTGGGATCGGTTTGGGCAAATTCGCGCAGGAGGGGATCGTCGAAGGTGACATAGTCATAGCCTTCGAGTTCCCGGCGAAGAAGGGTGCTCTTGCCTGTCTGCCGTGCTCCGGTCAGCACGCAAACCGGAAACCGGGCGAGTGCCTGTAGGAATGATTCGCTTATTTTTCGCTTTATATACATTCAAGCAGTTGTAGTTGTTGTGTTTGACAAAACGATATCTGTTGTTTGTATTTTGTCAATTGCCGGATGCGCCATCTTTGATTGACGTTGATTTGACGATGTAGGTCGGGCGGTTTTTAACCTCGTCGTAGATGCGCGCGACATACTCGCCGACGAGGGCGATGGCGCAGAGGATCAGGCCGCCGAGGCCGCTGACGAGGATGACGAGGGTGGTGAAGCCGGTGAAGGCGCTTTCATAGCCCAGCAGGCGCTTGCACAGGAAATAGAGCGCCAGGGCGAACGAGGCGAGGGCGGTGATCAGGCCAATCCCGCCGAGCAGCCGGATGGGTTTGTAGGAAAAGCTCAACACGCCGTCGATGGCGTATTTCAGCAGACGCTTGAAGGTTTGCTTGGGGGCGCCCGCCGCGCGGTCGTCGCGGGCATAGTCGACGAAGCCGCGCTGGAATCCGACCCAGCTGTAGAGTCCGGGCAGGAAGCGGTTGCGTTCGGGCAGCTGGTTGATTTCATCCACCGCCGCGCGGTCGAGCAGGCAGAAGACGCCGACGTCGGGCGGAATGGGGAAGTCGATGGTGTAGCGGAACATCTTGTGGAACAGCTCGAAACCCACGCGGCGCAGCCCTTTTTCCGCGCGGTCGGTACGCCGCGCAAAAACAACTTGGTTGCCCGCCTGCCATGATTCGATCAACTGGGGGATCAGCGAAGGCGGATCCTGCATGTCGGCGTCCATCACCACCACGGCATCGCCGCGCGCGTGGGCAATGGCGGCGGTGACGGCGGCCTGGTGGCCGAAGTTGCGCGATAGATCGACCCATTGGATTTCGGGGCACAGGAGCTTGGCTTGCCGGATCAATTCCAAGGTGCGGTCGGAGGAGCCGTCGTTGACGAGCACCAGCTCCCAGGCCAGCGGTTGGGCGCGCATGGTGGAGGCCACGGCGTCGATGAAGCGCTGGATGCCCTGTTCCTCGTTGTAGACGGGGGCGACGATGCTGATGGTTGGATTCATGCGCGTCCTCCGCGGTTTAGGCAGAATGATTTTAGGGCAGAATAATTTTTCCTGTTCACCAAATGGATGAAGATCATCATTTTGCCTCCGAATCATTTTGCCTAAATTCATGGTTGACGGGGATTCCATTCGCCTTTGGATTCTGCGCAACGAAGCTGGAAGCTTCGTCTCCATCCGGAGGAATGTAGGCGAGGCCGTAGCGGCCGGCTTTTCCGTCGGCGCGGCGTGGCCATGGAACGACCAGGTCGGGCAGGGGCCGGAGCTGCGGATAGCGGGCGTTCAAATCGGGGAAGACGGCTTCGAGCGGGGTTTGCGCTTCGGCGGCGGCATCCCGGTTTTTCAGCCAAAGCACCAAGCCTCCTTTTTCATGAACCTGTTCTGCGGTCAGATAGGCGGAACGTTCGAGGCTGCCGCGAATCATGACGGCGGGGCCATCGTTGCCATAGTGATTGACGATGCCGCCGAGGAATTCATCGGCGATCAAATATTCCAGTGGTTCGGCGCGGGTTGCATGCCATTCGGCTTCGACGGCCCGGGCGAGGGCGTGGCCGGGATAGTTGACGCGATGCGGCTTATTGCGGATTTGCGGGCCAAGGCCGTAGGTGACGCCGTAGCCGACCACAAAGACCGAAGACATGAGCGCGATGGCGGCGAGGGCGGGGCGGGCAAGGCGGTCGAGGTGGCAGAGAGGAACCAGCCAGAGCCCTATGGCCAATGGCATTGGCGCGGCCCACATCGTAACAGGCGCCATGCCAGTGGCCAGCGAAAGCAACGCGATGGCGGCGTATGCGCCCAGTGCCAGCGCCGCAGCGCCGGGATGTTTTTCCACCTTCTCCTTGATCCTTGTTTTTCCAATGATGGCAACGGCGAGCAACGGCCCGAGGATGGCGGCTTGGGTGAGCAGGAACTCGACCGGATGCCAGACGTGGTGCCACCAAAGCGCTTGTTCGGAGCCGCCGCGGCGAAGGCCGTAGGTGATGGTGATCCAGTCGTGGTTTTTCATCCAGAGCAAGTGGGGCAGGAAAAGCAGGACGGAAACGGCGCCCGCCACATAGAGTCCGGGCGATTTAAGCGCCTGCTTCAGTTCGCCGCGCGTCCACCAGGCCGCAAAGAGCGGAACCAGCAGGAAGACCGCGATGTATTTGGTCAGTGCGCCCAGCGCGACGCAAAAGCCCAGTCCGATCCACGAGCCGACGCGTCTGTTTTGCAGGGCATCGAGGCCAAAGAACCAGCCCCAGGCCCAGAAGGGTAGCTGCATGATATTGACGTTAAATTCGACGCTGGCGAACTGGTAGTAGTGGATCGTGTCCAGCAACAACACCGACAGCACCGCCTGGCTGGAAGAAAGTTTGAGCAACCTGCCAAGCTTGTAGATGCCCAGGCCCGCCGCGACCACGCATAGCTGACTAAGCAGGTAGAGGCCGGCGTCGCCCATTAGGTTGGTGAACAATTCCGGCATCCAGGCGGAGAGCGGTGGATGCTTGTCGTAGCCCCACTGCCATTGCGATCCCCACATGACCGCCTCGATGCTGTCCAGCGGCAGGCAGGTGTTGCAGAGCAGCGGAAGGAATGTCCAGACCACCAGATGGTAGAGCGCCCATATGCCCAAAATGCGGAATGGTTTTTCCAACAGGGGTTGTTCTTTCGTCATAGAAGCTCGTTGTAGACGGCCAGCTCGGCCTCGGTCATGTGTTCCAAGCTGAAATTTCGCACAATATGTGGGCGCATATCGCTGAAATCAAACGCCAAGGATTGCAAAATACGATCGGACAGCTCGGCATGGTTGCCCGGCTGGAACAGGAATCCGTTGACACCGTCGATCAGGATGTCGAGCGACCCGCCGTGGGCGCTGGCGATAACGGGGCGATCCATGGCCAGGGCTTCGGCTGCGGTGCGTCCGAAGGTTTCGGGTTTCGTCGAGGCGGCGGATACCACGAGGTTGCTGAGTGCGTAGATTTCCCGCACGTGGGTCTGCGAGCCGGTGAAACGGATTTCAGCGCCGGTGTCGGCGACCAACTGGACGAGCGAATCGAAGTAGTCCTGCTTGTCGTGCCAGACCCCGCCGGCCACGACTCCGACCACCTCGGGATGCGTTTTTTGCACTTCGGCCAGTGCGCGGATGAAGCAGTCGTGCCCCTTCCATTCCGTAATGCGGCCGACGATGGTTACGACGAACCGCTTTTTTAACGAGTGGAGATCCTGGAATTCCCTAATGAAATCCTGGTTTGCTTTTGCGGGATCAAAGAGATGGGTGTCGATGCCGCGTGGCACGTAGCGCAGTTTCGTTTCATCAACGGTGTAGTTGGCGAGGATGTAATCCTTGATGGCCGAGCTGCCATAGATGACGCGATCGCCCTTGACCATGATTTCGCTGTATTTACCGATACTGTTGAAGCCATGCACCGTCGTGACGAAGGGTAGACCCAGTCTCTTGTTGGCGAACCATCCTAGCCATGCGGGAACGCGGCTGCGGGCGTGGACGAGCGTGGGGCGGAGGGCTCGGAGCGTGGAACGGAGGGCATGGACGCGGAGCGGAAGGGAGAGGGGATTCTTGGAGCAGACATCGAGGGTGATGTGGCGGCCGCCGTCCCGTTCAATTTGTGCTGCAAGTTCGCCGCCAGCGGAGATGACGGTGGACTGGTGGCCGCGGTTTACGAGTTCGCGGCTGAGTTCAACCGTGCCGCGCTCGACGCCGCCTTGGTTGAGTTCCGGGAGTAGCTGGACAACATGCATGGCCCGGAAGCTAGCAGTATGCGGCTTGTGGTTTGAAGTCCATTCAGGCGGGATTTGGTGCCATGCGTTTTTTTGGCTTCCCGTCTATCGGCTGTTCGTGGAGTATGGACGACATGAAGCAGAGTGGAAAAAAGCAGTTGGAATCGGCGGAGATATACAGACGGTTGCTGCCGTATGCCCGCCCCTACCGGATGCGGCTGGGCGTCGGTATTCTTTGCGGGCTCCTCAACGGTGGCGCTACCTTCGGTATGCTGGTGGCATTGCGCTGGGCGCTGGGGGGTATTTCCGGGGAAGAATTTAGCCTGAATGGGCTTCCTTCCCTTGGCGAGGCCGAAGGCAATACCGGAAGCATCGGCCTGAAAGGCCTGATTCGCGCGGTGGCCATCCTCCCGCTCGTAACGTTTCTTCAAGGCATCTTTTTGTTTACCGGAAAATACCTGGTCGAATGGGTGGGCAACCGGGTGGTCGCCGACCTGCGCGCCCGGCTTTTTGCGCACATCCATGCCCTGCCCATGCAGTTTTTCACAAAAAGCCGGGTCGGGGATCTCATTTCGCGCATCACCAGCGATACCGGCATGCTCACCGAATTGGTCTCCAACGTGATTGGCGATATCATTTTAGAACCCTTCATCCTGTTAGGGTGCATCGGGGCGATGTTCTATTTGGACTGGCGCTTGTCGTTGGTCGCTTTGCTGGTCTTTCCAATCTGCATCTTGCCGGTGGTCATACTGGGTCGGCGCATCCGCAAGGCCTCGAAAAAAGGGCAGGAAAACCTCGGCGACATGCTCTCGGTCGTGCAGGAGTCCGTTGGAGGCGCGCTCGTGGTGAAGGCGTTCCAGATGGAGCGCGAAGAGATAGGGCGCTTCGCCGTGTTCAACAACAAGGTCTTCAAGTTGCTGATGCGGCAGGCCCGGGCGCGATCGCTGGGTGATCCGATCATGGTCTTTCTCTCATCGATCGGCCTTTGCGGGGTGATCGTCTATGCCTTCGTCAACGATCTTTCCCTCGCGTTGCTGATTTCCTTCGCGGGGGCCATGGTGCAGATGTACAAGCCCGCCAAGAAGTTGAGCCAAATCCACCTGCGCATCCAACGCGCCACGCCGGGCGCGGAGCGCATCTTCGAAATCCTGGATGTCGCCAACACGATCACCGACGCGCCGGACGCCATCGCTTTTGCGGATCCGGTGCGGTCGGTCGATTTCAAGGGCGTCTCCTTCGCCTACGACCAGAAGAAGATCCTCGATGGCATCAGCCTCAACGTGGCCGCCGGCCAGTGCATCGCCTTTGTCGGCAGTTCCGGCGCGGGCAAAACCACGCTGGTGAACCTCATTCCCCGCTTTTTTGATGTGACGGACGGGCGCATCGAGATCAACGGCCGCGATCTGCGCCAATACACACTCCAGTCGCTCCGCGCCCAGATGGGGGTCGTCACCCAAAGCACGGTGCTTTTCAATCGCAGCGTGGCCGAAAACATTGCCTATGGCTCGAAAAACGCCACCCGCGAACAGATCGAGCAGGCCGCGCGCCGCGCCAACGCCCATGCCTTCATCCAAGAAATGGAAAGCGGCTATGACACCGTCATTGGCGAACGCGGGTCGCTCCTTTCCGGCGGCATGGCCCAGCGCGTCGCCATCGCCCGCGCCTTGCTGAAAAACCCGCCGATCCTGATCCTCGACGAAGCCACCAGCGCGCTCGACACCGAATCCGAACGGCTGGTGCAGGGCGCGCTCGACGAACTGATGAAGGACCGGACGGTATTCGTGATCGCCCACCGCCTTTCGACCATCGCCCACGCCGACGTGATCGTTGTGCTCGACCAGGGCCGGATCGTGGAGCAGGGTACCCACGAGGCATTGCTCGCCAAGGGCGGCAAATACAAATACCTCTACGATATCCAGTTCGCGAACACCGCCGCGGGCTAGCGTGGGGCCGAATCGGGGCTTGGCCGGCATCGATTTGCCGAAATCCTTGAAAAAGATGGCGACAACCGGGCGATGTTCTGGCAAATGTTATGGGTTGATTTTGGCTATCAGCGTATAGAGGGGTTGGATGATATGAAGCGTTTGGTCGTGTATGCTTTGCTGCTGTTGTCCGCGGTTTCCGCGTCGGCCCAAGAGCGTGAATTCGTTACGCTCGACGGAAACCGCATCCTTGGCGTAATCGCCAGCTACGACATGGGATCCGACATGGTGACCATCGAGACCTTCGGCAAGAAAAAGGTCTCCATGAAGGCCGCGAATTTCCGCGACGAGGACTTCATCTTCATCCGCGACTGGGACGCCGTGCGGCTCTTTTCCCAGAACACCCACTTCCGCATGTACGTCGACGGCCCCTTGACCCGGGCCAAGTTTACGAAATACCTGTGGCGGCGCCCCCCGGGAAAGATCGAACCCTACGTCACCTTCTCGATCGACCATGAACGGGTCGGCTACGACGTCAAGATTGACAACATGACCGGCTACGACCTGGAGAACGTCGAGTTCAAGTACTGTATCTACTACGAGCAGGAACGCATGGATTCGGTCAAGGAAGAGAAGGTGGCCGATTTGGTTGTGCGCCCGTCGGTCGTCAAATACGCCATCATGCCGAACGCCTCCCAGAAACGGTTCGAATCCAACACGGTGGTTTTGCGGCACAAGGAATTCCAGCACCCCGGAAATTTTGACTATCTGGCAGGGGATGGCCGGTTCCTCCGCAAGCGCATGATCGGCATGGTGTTGCGTGTTTCCATGAAAACGAAGAGCGGGCAGGCGGCGGTGCGTGAAATCCGCATGCCCAAGGATCTTTCCGAGGAATATGCCTGGGTCGAGCCTACGCCTGAAAACACGGTTTGGCCGGACGACGCGCTGGACGACAAGGAAGATACCAGGAAACCCCCGACCTTCTTTGAAGAGATGGGTGGGAAGGAATCCGACGAGGGCTCCTAGCTAGGCCCGCTGGTTTTGCTTTATTTTTTCCGATTTTCGACTATAAGCAGGGTTGTAGTTTCCACTGAGCGAGGGAATGGACATGGGTAAGAAGAAAAATCCTTTTTTTGCAAGGCATGCCAAATCGAGCGCCATGATGGTGAGCTTGGTGATCCATGGCTTGCTGGTGCTGGGCGCCATCACCTTCGTGGCGTTCACGGTCATCACCAAGGAAGAAAAGGTGTTCGTGGCCAAGGAAAACAAGCGGCCCAAAATGCAGCTCAAGAAGCTGCAGGTTCCGATCAAGATGGAAAAGCGCAAAAAGACCACTGCCAAATTGAGGAAGCGGGTGGTCGCCAAGAACCCGAAGCGCACCACCATGGACATTTCGCTGCCCGAAATCACGGGGACGATCGGTGGGCTGGGGGCCATGGAGGGCGTCGGCGGCATTGGAACCGACATCGGCTTCACCATGCCGGAAATCAACTTTTTCGGCGTGAAAAAGAAAAGCGAAAAGGTGGTCTTCATCGTGCTGGCCGGTCCGGCTTCGACTACCGGCGTGAACGGGCGGCAGAGCCCGAAGTCGCGCATGTGCTTCTACACGCTCCGGGCCCGGCTCAACGACATGGTGGACAAGCTGCCGGAATACGCCCTCTTCAACGTGGCCTTCTTCATGAGCGAAATCACCACGCCTTTCTCGACCAACATGCTGGAAGCCACACAGGCGAACAAGGATTTGCTCAAGGAGTGGGCGGCTCCGGTCAATCCGCTGGAACTGGAAGAAACCTACGGCCCCGGCAACAACTACGAAGGATTCTGGGAGCGGTACATCAAGCTGGATTGGTCAATCGGCGAGCGCTGGGAAGGACCGGATGTCCCGCCGGTCTACCCGAAGTGGATCTACAACTACCAGCCCGGCCCCCACCTCATGAAGCACTTCATCCAAGGCGAAGATGAACTCGAACAGATGGAGTTCGTCCATTGGAACCGCGCGGCCTGCTTCGCCCTGGAACAAAAGCCCGACACGATCTTTATTCTGACCACCAACTACATCGGGCCGGACGAAAACTCGATCATCCAGAGCTTCATGGCCATCTGCCGCGACCTGTATGGCCCCGATCGCAAGCGCTATCCCTCCATCAACGTGGTCGTCATGTCCCGCGTCGGGGCGGACGAAGAGGGGGCGGCGGCCGTGCTGGACCGGTACCTTTCTATCATCAACGCCTTCCGCGGCCGGGGCGAGCTCGTCAACGACATCCGTGACTTCATGACGCCCGAAGAGCGGGAGGCGATGAATAATATGGAAGGCACCTTCTAATCGAAGGCCCCCTTCCGGGTTTGCGTGGCGCGGCAAGCGGTTCGTTTGCCGCGTTTTTTATAGTGGTTATGGCGTCCGTTCCGTTGGCGCGGAGCCGTCTTTTAGCAACGTGTTTTGCGGGCAGAGTGGCCTGCGTTTGCGGAGGTGGATATGAAAATTGGTCGTGGATGCATGGTTGCCGGGGCAGTTGCCGCCGGGGCGTTAGGCGCGGATTGGCCTCAATGGCGCGGCCCCAACGCAAACGGGATATCCGACGAGGCCGGCTGGAATGCAAAAGCCGCCAAAAAGTTGTGGTCGAAGGAATTGGGCGATGGCTTTTCGTCCGTTGGCGTCAAGGATGGGCGGCTTTTCACGATGGGCAACATCGACGGCAAGGACATCGTCTATGGTCTCGATGCCGCTACGGGCAAGGAGATCTGGACGCACACCTACGAATGCGAACCCGGCCAATACAAGGGGCCGCGCGCAACGCCGGTCATCGATGGTTCGGTGGTCTACACCGTCAGCCGCAACGGTTTGGTGATTTGTTTCGATGCCGAATCGGGCAAGGTGCGGTGGAGCACGGATGTTTTGGCTAAAACCGGAAACGAAAACATCAAGTGGGGGACGTCCACTTCCGCCGTCGTGGAGGGCGACCTGCTTTTGTTGAACATTGGCCATGCCGGAACGGCGTTGGATAAACGGACAGGCAAGGTGGTGTGGAAAAGCGATGGTGCGCACAGCTATGCCTCTCCGGTGGTGTTCGGCCACGGGGGCAAGCGCATGGCCGCCATCTTCAGCGCCCCGGGCTTGCAGATCGTCGAAGTGGCGACGGGCAAAAAAGTCGCCGATTACGCTTGGGAGACCAAGTACGACATCAACGGGGCCGATCCGCTGGTGATCGGCGACAAGCTCTTTATTTCCTCGGGCTACGACCATGGTTGCGTCCTGCTCGATTTCGCCTCCGGCAAGCTTGCGAAGGTGTGGGAGAGCGACGTGCTCAAAAACCAGTTCAGCAGCAGCATCCACATCGATGGCTACATTTACGGCGTCGACGGCCAAACCAAGAAAAAGGGCCATTTGCGCTGCATTTCGGTGGAGGATGGGGCCGAGCAGTGGAGCATGCCGATCGGGTTTGGCTCGCTGATCGCCGTCGATGGCAAGCTGGTCGCGCTAGGTGAAGCGGGCACGCTCTATTTCGCGGAAGCCAACCCGAAGAAATACGTGGAAATCCATAAAGAGGAAACCGGCCTCGATGCGCTCTGCTGGACTCCGCCGGTCTTGGCCAACGGAATCGTCTATTGCCGCAACGACAAGGGAACGCTCGTAGCTCTCGATGTCCGGAAATAAAACCATCCTGGTTTGCCAATGCGCCGAGCGCCGTTTGCTGACGAACGTAGACGCGGCTTCCAGCCGCGTTGCATCGGAAGAGGCCGTCGTCATTCCCGACCTCTGCAAAGCCGCCGCAACCAACGACCCGGTCCTCGGAAACAACTTCTCGGAGATCCACGCCTGCCATCCCCGCGCGGTACGCGCGCTCTTCGCCTTCGCCGGCCATCCGCTTTCACGCGAAGTTGAGATCCATAATCATCGGAAGCCCCTCTCCCCGCACCCCTCTCCCTCCCTCGAACAAAATCCCGCCTGGTTTCCAGTCATCGACTACGACCGCTGCACGGGCTGCGGCCAATGCCACGATTTTTGCCTGTTCGGCGTCTACGGCAGGGATGCCGATGGACGGGTGCGCGTAACCCATCCCGAAAGCTGCAAGAACAACTGCCCCGCCTGCGCCCGTATTTGCCCGGAAACGGCCATCATTTTCCCTAAATGCGGCGAATCGCCCATCAACGGCGCGGAAATCGACGACGAAGCCGGGCGCAAGGCCAACATAAAAATCAATGTCGAGGAGATCCTCGGCAACGACGTCTACGCCACCCTCCACGCCCGCACGCAAAAGCGCCGCGCCTTGCTGGATCAGAAAAAGGTCGAAAAAGCCTTGGATGAGCGACGGAAATGCTCGGAGGGTTCCCCATGAGCGCCTCGCTGATGAAACGCCTGCTGACCGAGCCGGACAAGCGCCTGCTGTGGAAGTTCGCCTATAATTTCGGCTACAAGGGCATGCGCGCGATCGAAAAATTCCAGCAGCGGATGGAGCAGGGCGACTATTTTCCCGCCTTCCTTTTCATCTCCGTCACGAACGCCTGCAACCTCTCCTGCCAGGGATGCTGGGTCTCCCAATCCAACCCACCGAAACAGATCGCGCCGCAGACGCTCGACAACCTCATTGCCGAATGCAAGGCGCAGGGCTCCTTCTTCTTCGGCATTCTCGGCGGGGAGCCGCTGCTCCACGACGGCCTTTTCGAGGTGTTTGAAAAGCACCCCGACTGCTATTTCCTGCTCTTCACCAACGGCACGATGATCACCGACGCCGTCGCCAAGGAGATGCGCCGCATCGGCAACATCAGCCCGCTCATCAGCATCGAGGGGCTCGAATCCGTCAGCGATGTGCGCCGGGGCGGGAAAAAGGTCTACGAGCAGTCGATGATGGGTCTGGCCAACTGCCGCGCCAACCGCCTCGTCACCGGCGTGGCGACGAGCGTCTGCAAATCCAATATCGACGACCTGGCCTCCGCGAAGTTTGTCCGCGACGTGGCGGCGCTGGGTGCGCATTACCTCTGGTACTACATCTACCGTCCCGTGGGCCCCAACCCCGCTCCGGAGCTTGCGTTGGATGACGGGCAAATCGTCGATCTCAGGCGTTTCATCGTCGATATCCGCCGCAGCGCGCCCCTGATGGTGGTCGATGCCTATTGGGACGACCAGGGCCGCGCGCTCTGCCCGGCTGCCGTCGGCATCGCCCACCACATCAGCCCCGACGGCTACGTCGAACCCTGCCCGCCGCTTCAGTTCGCCAAAGAAAACATCGGCGACGGAACCGGCCTTTTCGATCTTTTCAACCAATCCGATTTCCTTGCCAAGTTCCGCAACATGAGCTGCGAAACCACGCAGGGCTGCATCATCATGGAGCACCCCGAAAGACTGGCGGACTTCATCCGCGCGCAAGGCGCGGTCGATAGCTCCGGGCGCGGCACCCTGCTCGCCGAGCTGGGCCGCATGTGCCC
>JBGSLE010000131.1:0-2875 GCA_041740875.1 Pontiella sp.
GGCCGTTGGTCGATTGCTTCATGAACCGTTCCGGCACGAAGATCGGCACGTGGACATACATGTGGGCAAAGTAGAGAAAGAACGGATTGCTGCGCTTGCGCCCGATGAATTCCACCGCCTGTTCGGCATACCGCTCCGTAATACCGGCCTGGTCGGGCTGCTCCTGGATGACCTCCTCGTTCCAGAGCAGCGGCAACGGAGGATGCTTGAGGTTGTTGCTCTGACGGCCCATGTCGTTGGAATACGGGAGACCGTAGTATTCATCAAAGCCGTGCCGGGTCGGGAGAAATTCCTTTTGATCGCCGCAGTGCCATTTGCCGATCATCTTGGTGTCATAGCCCGCTTTTTTCAGCAGGCTCGGAATCGTCGTCTCTTTCGTGGAGAGCCCGATGTCGTCGCCCGGGAAAAGCACCCCTTGCCCATTGAATGCGCCAAAGCCGACGCGCGGCGGGTAGCACCCCGTCAGCATCCCGCCCCTCGACGGGCTGCAGATGGGTGCCGGCATGTAGAAATCGGTGAGCCGCAACCCTTCTCGCGCCATGCGATCAAGGGCGGGCGTTTTGTTTTTTGTGGAGCCGTAGCACCCGAGATCGCCGTAGCCCAGGTCGTCGCAGTTGACGAGAATAATGTTTGGTCTTTCTGATTCTGCCATGTCTGCTCTCCTGGGCTGATAGCTACGGGGTGGATTGTCCGGAAATCTCTTTCCATTTCCCGGCATTCCATTTTACCGGCGGCGCAAAATCCAAGGTCTGCTTTTCATACTCGGCTTTGAGGCTTTCAACCATTTCGGGCATCTGCTCCTTCAGGTCGGTGGTTTCGGCGGGATCCCGGACATAATCATAGAGCGCATACCGGGGCGCGGCGCCGTCAGGACTCTCGCGATAGACCTGGGGCTCCACGGAACCAACAAACCTCAGGACATAGTCACCCCGGAGCATCGCCCATCCGCCCGGGGCAAAAGCCACCTCCGTTGTGTAGTTCTTAAAGGAGGTGTTGATCAGGAAGCCCCATCTGCGGGCGTCGATGCCGGCCCACCGCATTTGCTGGCGGACCTCCGCCACGGAGTCGGTGGCCAGCAGCGGAAGCAGGCTTTTCCCATCCAGATCCTGCGGAACATCGAGGCCCGCCGCACCGAGGAAGGTTGGGAGGATATCCATGCTCGAAACCAGTTGGTCCAGCACCCGGTGCTGTTTGATGCCGGCGGGCCAGGAGCACAGCAGCGGAACACGGATGCCGCCCTGGTTGAACGTTCCCTTGTGACCGGAAAACGGCGCGTTGCCGGGCAACACCGAAGGGCCGCCGGCCATGGCACCGTTGTCGGAGGTAAACACAATCAACGTGTTGTCCAGCGCGCCGTTGTCCTTCAGGAAATCGACGAGGCGCTGGATGTTGGCGTCCAACGCATAGAGGTGGCCATAAAAATTGCCCAGGTCATACGACGTGGAATTGAAGTGCCTCACATACTTATCCGGCGCGTTCGGTTGCAGCAGGTCATGCATGGCGTGGTAGTGAAGCTGGACAAAAAACGGCCTTCCGTTCGTGAGCGCCCCGTCGATGAATCCGATGGCCTTGTCGGTGAAGACTTCGGTGTTGTAGCCCGACTGGCGACCTGCATGCCCATAATTTTCCCACACGATCGAAGAGTCGTAAAACGGACTGCCATGGTGGTTGTAGCCAAAATAATAATCGAAGCCGTGCCGCAACGGGTTTTGATCTTTATCAACCGAGCCCTCATATCCGGCCGCTGCGATCTCATCAACGATATCCGGATGCTGCTTTGCGATGGCCTTCATGCCTGGGTTTTCGTTAATGCCATGCCGCGCCAGCACATCGGCGACCACCTGGTCATCGTGTTTTGCAATGTGCCATTTCCCGATATGCGCACACGCATAGCCCGCCTCGTGCAGCCGTTCAGCCAGATGGGTTCCCGGTTGGAGCCCGCCGTTTACGACATCGACATTCTCGTAGGCTCCATGCTTTTGCGGATACCTGCCGGTGGCGATAGAGAGGCGCGCCGGTGCGCACAGGCTGCTGGGCGAAAACGCCCGCGTGAAAACCACACCCCCCTCGCCCAGCTTCCGGAGCGAAGGCATCGCCCGCTTCGAGAATTCCAATGCTTCCTCGGGCGTGTAGGCCTGCCGCGGCTCCTCGTACCCCGCCACCAGTTTCGTGAAAAAGGGATCGAAGTCGCCAACGGCCAGGTCATCGTTATAGAGTCCGCACTGTCCATAACCCAGATCATCGGCCATGATGAAAATGAGATTCGGGCGGTTCTGCGCCATCGTAACGCACGCCGCCAGAAGCCCCATCAGTCCTATTCCACATTTGCGCATCGATCCTCCTCAAAAGAGTGCCTGCACCGCCACATAGTACGAACCGCGCATAAGACCAGGCCCCGTGAACCACGCCTCCAAATGGCCCGGCCCGGCCGGAAGGTCCACCTCCAACACCGCCACAGCCATCTCCTCGGTTAGCTCGGTCGAGACCGTAACCTCGCCCAGCCTTACATGCGCATGGGTAATCGGCAACGCCGTGCTGCCTTCGTAATACATGTGGTTTTTTGCAGCGATCACATCGCTGCGCCATTCCAGTTTTTCGTCGCCCAGATCGCCCGCGATCGGTTTGTTGACTTCGCGCGGCCAGCGGCGGAGTTCAAACCGATAGCGTCCCGCGCGCTCGACGGTTACCTCGAAGTAGCCGCGTTCCCCCTCCCCGCGCCGCACCTGTCCCTGGTGGTAGACCAGATGCTTGTCGTCTTCGGGCGCCAGATACCCGACGGAATCGTCGTTGAGCGGGCGCCAATCATGGGCGGTTAGATCCGTGACCGGCGTGGCAGGAGATCCGAGGGTCATCGGAATTTCCTCGTCAAACTGGG
>JBGSLE010000132.1:0-2730 GCA_041740875.1 Pontiella sp.
GGCCGTTGGTCGATTGCTTCATGAACCGTTCCGGCACGAAGATCGGCACGTGGACATACATGTGGGCAAAGTAGAGAAAGAACGGATTGCTGCGCTTGCGCCCGATGAATTCCACCGCCTGTTCGGCATACCGCTCCGTAAGGCCGGCCTGGTCGGGCTGTTCCTGGATGACCTCCTCGTTCCTGAGCAGCGGCAAGGGAGGATGCTTGAGGTTGTTGCTCTGCCGGCCCATGTCGTTGGAATACGGGAGGCCGTAGTATTCATCAAAGCCGTGCCGGGTCGGGAGGAACTCCTTTTGATCGCCGCAGTGCCACTTGCCGACCATCTTCGTGTCGTAGCCCGCCTTTTTCAGCAGGCTCGGGATCGTCGTCTCGGTCGTGGACAGACCAATGGCATCGCCCGGGAAAAGCACGCCTTGCCCATTGAACGCACCAAAGCCGACGCGCGGCGGATAGCACCCCGTCAGCATCCCGCCGCGCGAGGGACTGCAGACCGGAGAGGCCATGTAGAAATCGGTGAGCAGCAGCCCTTCCCGCGCCATGCGGTCAAGGGCGGGCGTTTTGTTTTTTGTGGAGCCGTAGCACCCGAGGTCGCCGTAGCCCAGATCGTCGCAGTTGACGAGAATGATGTTTGGTCGTTCCAATTCGGTCATTTTTAATTTCCTTCCTTGTCGGCTGGTTTTTTCGGTTTTTGGCCGGTCTGCAAGGCGTCCTGTGCCAAACCCGGAATGGCATCCACACTCGCCTTGAAGCTGTTGAACCGGGAAACTCCGTTTTTTTCGGCCCATGCCGTCGCCGCTTCGCGGTCGACATGCGCCATGAACAAGCCGTAAACGCCGATCTCCCGGTTGATCCATGGATAGGCCCCCGCCCAACTCGGGCTGGATACCGAAGTCGCCACGCCTTGGTCGTTGAGCACCTCGCGCCAACAGCCCAAGCCATAGACTCCCGTGATGCCATTGTTGCGCAACGGCCCGCCCAGATTTCCCAACCCGCTTAATGTCGCACCCCGAACCTGGTCGGCCTCCATTTCCTTCACTGCCGCTTCGCTCAGGATTCTCCGACCGGTTTTGATATCGACGCCATAATGGAACAGCATGGATAAAAACCGGCCATAATCCGCCGGCGTCGTGCGCAGTCCACCGGCCAGCATGGGGCCATGCCCCCGCGTCGGATCCACCGGCACATAGTGCGAGTTTTCCATACCCAGCGGTTGGGCGATCCGTTCCTGGAACAGCGACTCCCAGTCTCGTCCGCCCGCGATTTCCGCAATTCTTCCGGCGACCTGAAAGGCCATGCCGCCATATTCAAAGCGGGAACCGGGCGTATGGATGAGGTCGTATGCATTGATTTCCGCAAGCGATCCGGCGAGCGTTGGGAAGTCGTCCAGGCGGTTGGTGAAACCGCTGGACAGGCCGGAGGTATGGGAGAGCATTTGACGAAGGGTTATGTCCCCTTTTTTCCCCGTAAATTCGGCAGCGTCCAAATAGTCCGACGCAGGCCGGTCCAGCGACAGTTTTCCCTCATCCACCAAGGTCATGATCGTGGCGGCAGCCACCCACTTTCCGGCGGAGGCCACCTTCTCGACGGTATTCGAACGCTCGGCCAAATAGCTGCCATAATATCGCTCGAAAACCACCTGGTTGTTCTGCACCACCAACATTGAAGCCCCGGGGTAGAGGTCTTCTCCGATCCAGTGCTCAATCTGCGCATCGAGCTTGGAAAAATCCACCAGCGCGGCGGGCGTTGCAGTCCCACCGTGCATTGGTAAGGCCCCAGCCAGCAGGGCCAAGGTCAACACCGTGAAGGGCGGACACTTCTGCATATTGCACCAACCTCGCATCAACTTCGCGCCTAGCCGCACATTGTCCGCCCCTCTTCGAGGTCGTACATGGCGACCATGTAGGGATGGTTTTCGTTGTAGGTGGTCAGTGGAATCCCCTTGTCCACGCGCCCCGGCTCGCGGCACCGGCCCTTGAACCCGAGGCGCTCGTCGCCGATATCCTCGCGGAAACGGTCGGCCAGCGCGGAAAGCTCCGCCAGGCGTTCCGGTTCGGAAGCGGAGCAATCGGTTGTTTCGCCCGGATCCTTCCTGAGGTTGTAGAGCGCGCACATGGGCTCGGGTCGGCATTCATCACCCGTGGCGACGTGCAGTTTCCAGTCGCCCTGCCGAACGGCCCGGAGGTCGTTCCTGAAATAGTAGGCAAACGTGTCACGGCCGGACGTCGGGGAACGCCCCAGGAAATGTTCGCCCATGTCCATGCCATCGATCTTTCCGGCCGGGGCGAATGTGGCCTGCGTAAACGTCGCGATGGTGGGCAGGAAATCCATCGCGGTGGCAAGCTCCCTGGAGATTCGGCCCGCTTTTATTTTTCCGGGCCAGCGCAGGATGCACGGCACGCGGATGCCGCCCTCCCAGGACGTTTGCTTGGTTCCCCTAAACGGTGCGTTGCTGCCGCCTTCGTCGCGGGCACGCGACCCGTTGTCGCTCGTGAAGATGACCAGGGTGTTTTCATCCAGTCCGCGCTTTTCGAGCTCCGCAAAAATCACGGCCATCGTCCAGTCGATGCACTCGACCGCGTCGCCATAAGGGCCGTTGGTCGATTGCTTCATGAACCGTTCCGGCACGAAGATCGGCACGTGGACATACATGTGGGCAAAGTAGAGAAAGAACGGATTGCTGCGCTTGCGCCCGATGAATTCCACCGCCTGTTCGGCATACCGCTCCGTA
>JBGSLE010000133.1:0-2675 GCA_041740875.1 Pontiella sp.
GCCCACGGTGGCGCGCACCAGCGGATGGCGCGAATGGAACTCCTTGACCACCAGGACCCGGCCGGCGCCCTCGACCCGGTAGAGGTTCGCGTTGCACCATTTGCCCTGCTTGATCGGCGTAATGCGCAAGGCCTCCGGCGCCACGCCCAAGACGCCGCGCACCCGCTCGGCCACGCATCCGGGAATCGAAGATTTTGTATCCATGGGGGTTTAGCCTAAAAAAACTGAATAATACAAAAACACCAAGAGACTGCAGATTTTCCAACACCAAGATCGCCCGAATAGATAATTCCCGAAGGGAATAGCGACCAACGGGAGCGGTTCAAGTTCTCAAAGGCAATGAATTCCGTCTTCGTGGCCTTTGCGTCCTTCTGTTAAAAATCCTGATTTTGGGGTTGTCGTCTAACACCGTTGCTTGGTGTTTACATCACAAATTGCCTGGGTTGGTATTTCCGGCATCCATCGTTTTAATGCAGCAGGCCGGCCACGAAATAGAGGACCACATACACGCCCACCAAGGCGGCGGCGTTGATCCAGCCGTGGTTTTTGGTCAGCAGCGCCCAGTTCCAGTAGCAAACCGACTGGGCCGAAACGCCCTTGCAGGTGGGCAGGAAGCGGTTGACCCGCCGGCAATAGTCGGCATAGGGCTCGCCCAGCGCCTTTTTCAGGAAGGCCTCTTCGCGCCCCACGCGGTTGAACATGTAGAACCAGTAGAAGGCGGTGTACGGCACCAGCAGCCACAGGCCAATCTCGCCCAGCAGCAGGACGAAGCCGAGCACGATGAAATAGCGGCCCAGGTACATCGGGTTGCGGACGAAGGCGTAGGGCCCCTTGCAGGCCAGCTCCTTCCCCTTGTGCAGCGCGGCAAAGCACCACAGCTGGATAAACTCCCCCGCCAGCGACACCGGCAGGCCGAGCCAGAACCACTCCCGCTTGACCAGCGGGATTAGCCCGCACAGCACCAGCGCCCCGATCGGAATCCGTATGCGCAGCCACAGCTTGCGCATGCCCTCGTGGTTGAACACCCCGTTGATGCGATCCAATCCCCCCATAGCGCCCGCTCCTTCCCGAAAACCAGCTGCCGCGCACCGCAAGCCCCCTGCCCGCGCCTACCCGACATACGGGCAACGTGTGTAATCCATGCAAGGGCGGGCGGCAACATTAATTAAGAACTGCCGTGCAGTTGCGCCTTGCACAAACGGTTCCGGGTTGTTCTCATGGCGCCCTCTTAACCTAGGGGGTCTCCGTGAACAAGTGCAGGGCGATGAAGGCGGCGTGGATGATAGGCGGGGTGGCATGCGTGGCGGGAACGGCATCGGCGGAGGAATATGCCTTTGTCGGCGCGCGGGCCAACGGCATGGGCGGCGCAAACGCGGCCTCCGTGCGCGATGCGACGGCCCAATGGCACAACCCGGCCGCCTTCGGCTTCTTCGGCCGCAGCGAATGGGCCACCAACGCGGCCGACAACGGCAACCTCTCCGCGCAAAACTTTAGCTGGGAAATCCTCGGCCTCGGTGCGGGCTACACGATGACGGAAGACATGGGCCGCTACCTCGACATCCTCGCCGACATCGACTTCGACGCCTTCGACCAAGGCACCCTTTCCGCCGCGTCCGAAAACGTCAACTCCTTGCTCGCGATGGCCGGCATCGTCGGCAGCATCGACAGCGGCGACGCCCTTTATGCCGACGCCTCGGCGGGCACCGCCATGCAGATCGGCCATTTCGGCATCGGCGTCCGCCTCTTCGGCGAGGCGGCGGCCTGGGCGCTGCCGGACGTGAACTCCCTTTCGCTGGACAGCTTTCCCAACGTCGCCGCCCTGGTGAACGAATTCGACAGCGCGTCCGCCAACGAAGGCTTTGCCTGGGGCGGCTCGTACATCCTGACCGACGACCAGCGCAACGCCCTGGCCACCGCGCTGGGCAACATCGACCCCAACGGCGACACGATCAAATACCTCGATGACAAGCTGGGCGACCTGGTGGCCTCCGGCGACCTGACCGGCGAGGAAATCGGCAAGGCGGTCGACCTCTTCAACGACCTGGTTCCCGGAGCCAGCGGGGTCATCGGAAGCAACCAGACCGCCGTCGTGGGCCGCGGCTTCGCCTTGGTGGAGATCCCGTTCAGCTATGGCTGGGCGATGAACGAAAACCTCTCCTTCGGCGTCACCGCCAAGGCGATGTACGGCAGCGTGCTCGGCACCAAGATCTGGATCTTCAACGAAGACAACGACCAGGTCCTCGAAGAGGCCGGCGACAACCGGGAAGAGACGCTGGCCTTCGGCCTCGACCTCGGCACGCTCTACCGCATCAACAATTTCCAGTTCGCGCTCACCGGCCACAACCTCAACCGCCCAACCTTCGACGGCTTCTCCAACACCGTGGAGGTGAACGGAACGTCGGTGGCCCTCGACATTCCGGAGGTGGAGGTCGATCCGCAGGTGACGATCGGCGCGGCCTTCATGCCCACCAAGCGCTTCACGCTGGAGGCCGACTACGAACTGCTTGAAACCGGCACGCTGCTGCCGGACTACGACATCCAGCGGCTCTCGTTCGGCACCGAACTCGACCTCACGCTGCTCGCGCTGCGGCTCGGCGCCTACCGCAACCTCGCCGCGGATTGGCAGGACTGGGTCGCCACCGCCGGCGTCGGCCTCAACCTCTTCGGCTTCAGCA
>JBGSLE010000134.1:0-4221 GCA_041740875.1 Pontiella sp.
GAGAAAGGCCGACACCATGACCCCCTCCAGCGCGCGGCGGGGCGGCAGCCCCGTTTCCGCCGCGATGCGCACCATGCCGGGACGGACGAAGCGGCTGTAGTGGCCGAGGGCCCATAGCAGCTTGGTGGCCCGGTAGGTTTCCGCGCCCTTCGCGTCGGTTTCGATCAGGTAATAGCGGGGCACCGACCCCGCCTTCGGTTCGGTGGAGGTCCACCATTGCCAGGCCGTCGCGTTCGCCACCGTCAAATCCACATGGATGTTGCGCGCAACCAGCAACGCGGCGACCGTTTCATCGACCTCGTCCATCGGCAACCCGCCCGTCCAGCCTTTGCCGAGCAGGCAGTATTCGGTCTGCCAAAAACGCAAGCCGGGATCGGTTTTCCCGATCGCGTCGCGCACCGCCGTGCGGGTGCGCAGCATTTGATCGATGCTGCCGTCGTTGAAATAGGCGTGACCCGCCACGCGCGACTCCACCGACGCCAGCCGGCCGACGAAGTCCGGGCTGCCGGGCTGCCAGAACGCGCGGATCTGGTCCGACGCGGCGGAAAAGAGCCGTTCCGGCATCGGTTCGTAGAGGGCGTGGTAGTCGGCCGCCTCCGGAATGAGCAGCTTGGCCGACACCTTGTTGCTGCGGAACCGGGCATCCGCCAGTCGGACGAGACGCGCCACCTGCTCGTTTGTCCAGGGCGAGCCCTCCTGCTTGGCCTGCCCCGGCACACCGTCCCACGACCACTGCGGCTCGTTGACCGGGCTGATGTGCGTAAACGGCAAACCCTGCTGCTGGTAATGCAGGGCGACCCGTGCAAGGAATTCGGCATAGTCGGCATAGTGCTCAGGCTTGAGGTTGGCCGAGAACACCTTGTTGGTCTTGAAGCCAAAGCCGTTTTCGGTGAACTGGACCGGCGGGGAGTTGAGGTAGCCGATCACGGTGGGCAGGCCGTATTCCGCCGCCTTCCTGCGCCACCAGCGCACCCCGGCGTCCTTGCCCCAATCGTAGGTTCCATCCGGCTGGAGGACGCATTCGGTCCGCCGGTACGGCGTCCGTATGCCGCCCGCCTCCCCTACCGTGCCCGCGCCGATCTGGATGCGGAAGCAGGAGAGCCCGATGCCCTTTTCGCGATCCATCAGCAGCTCCGCGATCGCATCCATCGTGGCGGGGTTCCAATGCCGGGCGATATGGTCGCCGTGCATGCCGGTCGAAGAGCCGAAGTTTTCGATCGTCTGCTCCCGCTGCCGCGCATCCAAGACGACCTGGATCTGCGCCTGCGCGCAGGCAGCCGCCAAGATGGCGGCGAGAAGTAGAACGTGTGGTTTCATCCTTTGACGGCTCCGGCGGTGAGGCCTTCGATGAAGGCCTTTTGGAAAAAGAGGAAGGCGACGACGAGTGGCAGCGTGGCGAGCAGCCCGCAGGCCATGAGCATGCCGTAGGGCGTATGCACCTCGCCCTGCAGCAAATAGATCTGGAGCGGGAGGGTGTACATCTCTTCGGTGCGCAGCACGACGAAGGCCCACATCAGGTTGTTCCAGTTGGCGATGAGCGTCAGCACGCCCAGCGCGGCGAGTGGCGGGCGGCAGACTGGCAGGACGATGTTCCAGTAGATGCGGAATTCGCCGCAGCCGTCGATGCGCGCGGCATCGATGAGCGCATCGGGCACGTGCGAGGCGATGTACTGCCGCATCCAAAAGATCCCGAAGGCGCTGGCCGCGCCGGGCAAGACCATCGCCCAGTAGGTGTTGACCAGCCGCAGGTTCGCCAGCACCACGAAGCTGGGGATCATGGTGATGGCCTGGGGCACCATCATCGTGCCGATCACCAGCGCGAAGAGGAACCGGTTGCCGCGCGCGTGGGGAAACTTCGCGAAGGCGTAGCCGCCGAGCGAGCAGAGAAAGAGCGCCAGCGACACGTGCGCCACGGCGACCACCAGCGAATTGGCGAACGCCCGCAGGATGTTGGTTTCGGCAAACGCCTGGACGAAGTTGTCCAGCACCGGCGGAATCGGCAGAAGGCTCGGCGGCAGCGCGAAGATGTCGGCCTTGCTCTTGAAGGCGGAGATGAGCAGCCAATAGAACGGGAAGGCGAAGAGGACGGTGGCCGCGAGCAGGAGCAGCGCCATGCCGAAGGATCGTTTCCGGTTCCGCTTCACGGCGCGATCTCCTTCCAGGGCTTGAGCAGCAGCAGCGAAACGCAGAAGGCGAAGAAGGAGACCACGTAGGCCGCGGCGGAGGCGTAGCCGAAGCGGAAATCGACGAACGACTGGTTGAAGAGGTAGACCCCGAAGTTCATCGAGGATGTGCCGGGCCCGCCCTTGGTCAGCACGAAGATTTCGTCGAACATGTAGAGCGTTCCGACCAGCGACAGGATCACGCAAAAGACGAAGACCGGCATCATGAGCGGGATGGTGACGAGCCGCAGCCGCTGGAGCGCGGAGGCGCCGTCGATGCGCGCGGCTTCGTAGTAGGCCGTGTCGATGCCCTGCAGGCCGGAGAGCATCAGCACCATGTTGTAGCCCGTCCAGCGCCACACAAGCAGGAGCGCGAGCGACGCCTTCGACCAGCGCTCGCTCTCCAGCCAGGGAATGGGGTCGAACGGCACGCCCAGCACGGCGGCCGCCTCGGCCAGCAGATAGTTGAGCAACCCCGTCTCCTGCCCGTAGAGCAGGCCGAAGACGATCGCCGCCACCACCATCGGCGTCACGCACGGCAGGAAGACGGCCGCGCGGAACAGGGATTTGAAGCGCACCAGCGCCGAGTTGAGCGCCAGCGCGAAGAGGAAGGCGAGCAGCAGCATCGGCGGAATATACATCGCCCCCAGCACCACCGTGTTCCAGAGGCAGCGGAAAAACGCCTCGTCGTGCAGCAGCGTCGCCAGGTTCGACCAACCGACGAACACCGGCTCGCTCAGCCCATCCCAGCGCATGAAGCCGAGCACGAAGGAGAACAGCAAGGGATAGAGGCCGAACACCGCAAACAGCAGGAAGAACGGCGAAACGAAGAGGTAGAACCAGCGGTTGCGTTTCCACGACCTATCCATCGCCCACCACCTTCCGTCCCAGCTTGCGCGTCAGCATGGCCTCTACCTGCCGCATGAAATCGGCATTGGATTGACGGCTACCCGCCCACGCCGATAGCGCCTCGCCCACCAGCCGCGACGCCTCGTTCCAATCCTTCGTCAGCTCCATCGCCGGAATCCGCTCCAGGTCGAGCGCCAGCAACCGGACCACCTCCTGTTCCGCGAAAAACGGATCGGGCTGCTGGATCGAGGCGGAACCAAGCGCAGGCAAAAAGGCCGGGAAAAGCCCGTAGGAACGGTACATCGCCTCCTGCGGGCCGCTGCGGCAGAGCATGAATTCAACAAACTTCCACGCCGCCTCGGGGTGGCGGGTCTCGGCCGGGATGGCCAGCACTGAGCCGCCGAGGTTGCTGGCCCGCAACCCGCCCGGGCGGAAGGCGGGCAGCGGAAAGACGCCCCAGTCGCCGGCGGTCTCAGGCGCGTTTTCCTTGATCATCCCCGTCACCCAAACCGCAATCGGATAGGAGGCGATCGAGTCGTTCTTGAACGCCGCGAAATATTCCTGGGTATAGGTGTTGACCGGCGCGGCAATGCCCGAATCAAGCATGCGCCGCAGCACCGAAAGCACCTCTTCCGTCGAAGCCGAGTGAAAGCAGATGCGCCCCTCGGCGTCGAACAGCCCGCCCCCGTGCTGCTGCAGCAGGATCAGGAACGTGTCCATCAGGCCGTTCTTGGAAAGGTTCATCATCCGCGTGCGCCCGCCGGACCGTTCAACGATCAACGCACCGGCCCGGATATAGTCGTCCCAGGTTTCGATGGCGGCCGGATCGATCCCGTAGCGGGCGAACAGCGAGCGCTTGTAGAATACGCCGCACGGCCCGGCATCCCACGGCACGGCGTAGATGCGGCCCTCGTGCCGGCACGAGCGCAGATAGGCTTCGGGGAATTGGTCGGCATAGGCGGCCATGCGCTCGGTCAGGTCGAGCAATCTCCCGCTCGGGGCGAAGCGCGGAACATCCCGGTTTTGCAACTGCACGACATCCGGCGCGCCCGTCCGGGCAACGAGCGAGAGCAGCAGGCGCGACTGCATGTCCGCCCCGCTCATCACGACCTCGGCCTTTGCATCCGGCACGGCCCGCTCGAACTCGGTCAGTCGCTCCTTGAGCGCCTTGGCGGCAATGTTCCAGCCCCACACTTCCAGCGCCTCCGAC
>JBGSLE010000135.1:0-4069 GCA_041740875.1 Pontiella sp.
GCCCGACAACCGCAAGCCGCAGCGCGAGGAGATGGAGATGTGCATGCCCTACCTGCGCCAGCAGATCCGGCTCATCCGCCCGAAGGTGATCGTCGGGCTCGGCGGCACGGCCATGGAGGGGTTGCTGGGCAAACCGGTCGGCATCACCCGGCTGCGCGGCATCTGGCAGGACTACGACGGCATCAAGCTCATGCCCACTTTCCACCCCTCCTACCTCCTGCGCGATCCGACCAGGAAGAAGGATGCCTGGAACGATTTGCAACTTGTGCTCCAGGCATTGGGGCGCACACCCCGGCCGAGGAAACAGTGAACGGTGATAACCGTTTGCATGTCTTCATGCTTTTTACTCGCAAGGAAGGGGCTTTGGCCTAACATGTCGAACAATGACGCAACGTGATTCACATCTTGAACCCGACGGATCCGACGAGCTCGAGGAAAAGATCCAAGACGAACTCGAAGAAGAGGTTGCGGAGGAAGCTCCCGAAGAGGAGCTGGTAGAGGTCGAGGAGGACGTCGATCCCGCGGCGCTGGAGGAAGCGGGTCCGGCGGACGACCAGGAAGGCGGATTGCCGGACGACCAGGAGCTGGTGGCCAAGGCCCAGTTGGGCGACATACGCGCCTTCGACGAGCTGGTCGAGCGCTACCACGGCAAGATCTACGGACTGACCTATAACATGACCTCCAACCGCGAGGATGCGGAGGATCTAACCCAGGATGTGTTCGTCAAGGCCTACGAGGCGCTGCCGCGCTTCCGGGGCAAGTCGTCGTTCTACACCTGGCTCTACCGGATCGCCGTCAACAAGACCATCAACTACCGCAAGAAGCGCAACCGCAAGCGCGCGCTGAGCCTCGACCAGTTCGACCAGGAGATCAAGACCGACGAGATCTACCACGACCTCACCACCAAGGGTTCCCCGCTGCGCAACATGAGCCTGTCGGAACTTCAAATAAAATTGAACGAAGCGCTGCAAAACCTGTCCGAAAAGCACAGAACCGTTGTGGTAATGCATGATATGCAGGGGATTCCACACGAAGATATCGCGAAGGTAGTGGGGGCTTCGGTCGGGACCGTCAGGTCACGTTTGTTCTACGCCAGAAGGCAAATGCAGTCGGAATTGTCGGAGTTCATGAAATGATGGGCGAAAGCGAAACGATGAATGGAATTACCGAGGAGCAGGCCGAGCGGTTGCTCAAGCAACTAATCCACCTCAAGGGGTACGAGACCCCCGATCCTGCGCGAATGGTGCGCAGCAAGCAAAACATCATGCGGTCGGTGCGCAATGCCAGCGCCAACAAGCGCAAGAGCCTGGGCGACCTGCTGGAAATCAACATTCCGTGGTTCTTTGCCGAGCCTAAATACGGCATCGCCGCGCTCTTCGTCGCCTTTGCCGGGCTCCAGTACGTCGGCATCAACACCCGCAACGCCGCCAACAGCCAGACCGGCATCTACACAACCGATGGCAATCTGGCCAGCTATGCGCAGGTTTCCTCTACCAACACCATTTCCTATCCCAAGCTGCCCGACAACCTGCGCCTCTTCCCCGATGGATACGGCGGTGGCGACATCAAATTCGTCGAGCACATCCAGCGGTAGTCAGCGGATTTCTCCTCCTGCCTCCTGAAAAGCAAAGCGGCAACCGGTTGGTTGCCGCTTTGCTTTTGCCCTCGCGGGCTGCGAACCGTTCCCGGGGTTACGGGATCGGGAATTGCGCCGTCAGGGCCAGCACCTCTTCGCGCACCTGCGCCAAGGCCGCTTCGTTGCCGGTGTTGCGCACGACGCGCTTGATGAAGCCGGCAATCCGCTCCATCTCCGCTTCCGCCATGCCGCGGGTGGTCACCGCCGGGGTTCCGACGCGGATGCCGGAGGTGACGAACGGGCTCTTGGTATCGAACGGAATCGAGTTCTTATTGACGGTAATGGCCGCCTTGTCGAGCGCGATGGCCGCATCTTTGCCCGTGGTGCCGGTGGCGGCCAGGTCCACCAGCATCAGATGGTTGTCGGTGCCACCGGAAACAATGCGGATGTCGTTGTCCTGCAGGGCGGCGGCAAGGGCCTGGGCGTTTTTGACGACCTGCTGCTGGTAGCGCTTGAACGCCGGCTTGAGGGCTTCGTGGAAGCAGACCGCCTTGGCGGCGATCGTATGCATGAGCGGCCCGCCCTGGATGCCCGGGAAGACCTGCTTGTCGATGTCCGGCGCAAACTTGTCCCGGCAGAGGATCATGCCGCCGCGCGGTCCGCGCATGGTTTTGTGGGTAGTCGTCGTCACGAATTCGGCGTAGGGCACCGGATTGGGATGGCAGCCCGCCGCAACCAGGCCGGCGATGTGCGCCATGTCGACCATCAGGTAGGCCCCGACGCTGTCCGCCGTCTTGCGCAGCTTCTTGAAGTCGATGATGCGCGAATAGGCGCTCGCACCAGCGACGATCATCTTCGGCTTGTGTTCGTCGGCCAGCTTTTGGAGCTGGGCGTAGTCGATCTGTTCGGTCTCCTTGTCCACGCCGTAGGGGACGATCTTGAAGAAGCGTCCGGAAAAGTTCATCGGGTGGCCGTGGGTCAGGTGGCCACCTTCGGCGAGGCTCATGGCCAGAATGGTATCGCCGGGGTTGAGCACGGCGAAGTAGACGGCCATGTTGGCGCCGCTACCGCTATGCGGCTGGACGTTGACGTGCTCGGCGCCGAACAGCTCCTTGGCGCGGTCGATGGCGAGGCGCTCGGCTTCGTCCACCCATTCGCAGCCGTTGTACCAGCGCTTGCCCGGGTAGCCTTCGGCATACTTGTTGGTCATGCGCGAACCGGACGCGTCGCGCACGGCCTTCGAGACAATGTTTTCGGAAGCGATCAGCTCCAGGTTTTCCTTCTGGCGCTTGTCTTCCGCCTTCAGCACGGCGTAGATCTCCGGATCGGCGTCGTAGACGGCGATGGTGCCGGCGCTTTCGCAGGCGTAGTCCTTGATCTTCTTCACCCGGCGCTCGTGGCGCCCGCCCTCGAACTCGGCGGCCAGCCAGGCTTCGAGGATTTCGACCGCCAGCGCGTCGGGGGTGTATTTCCCGGCCAGGCAAAGCACGTTGGCGTTGTTGTGCTGGCGGGTCATCGAGGCCATGTCCGCATTCATGCAGAGCGCGGCGCGCACCCGGGGGAATTTGTTGGCGGTGATGCTGACCCCGATGCCGGTGGTGCAGACGATCAATCCCTGGTCGACCGCCGCGTTGGAAACCTTGTCGGCCACGGCGGCGGCATAATCGGGATAATCGACCGAATCCGTGTTATCCGTGCCTAGGTCCTCGACGACAATGCCCTTCTTCTTGAGGATGTCGGAGAGTTTGGTTTTCAAGGCAAAGCCGCCATGGTCCGAGCCGATCGCAATCTTCATAATGGTTCCTTCCTTCATTTCCTTCCGGTGCGGATAAAAAGAATCAGGTCCGAAAGGGCCCGATCGATTTCATCCCGCGTGGTTCTATAGACGCTCAACGACCCGCCGAAGGGGTCGGAAATATCGGCGGCGACTCTTGAGGTTCCAAACGACTTAATCAAGAAAACTTTATGCGCAACCTCGGGGAAGTCCTGGAGGATTTCGAAGCGGTGCCCGGCGGTCATCGTCACGATCAAGTCCGCATGCGCAACCAGTTCCTGCGTAAGCGGTTTGCTGCAATGTTCGCCTGGCTCGACCCCTAGTTCGCGCAGGACTTCGACGGCGTAGGCGCTGGCGGGCGAACCACAGGCGGCGTAGATCCCGGCCGAGGTGGCTTCCCACTCCGCATCGGCCCCGATCCGGTGGCGGAAAAGCGCCTCGGCCATCGGGCTGCGGCAGGTATTTCCGGTGCAGACAAACAAAACGGTTTTCATGGCTCGAACCCTCGTCTGAAAACAAGCTCCGCCTCCGCGAAGGGAACCCGGCCTTCCCGTAGGCATCCGATCGTTTTCCCATCCACCTTGACCACGGTGCTGGGAATGGCTTTTTCGGCCGAGGGGCCGCTGTCGAGCGCCAGATCCGCCCGGACCGATGCGATGGCCTCGCGGGCCGTTTTGGTGTCGGGATCGCCGCTGAGGTTGGCGCTGGTGAGCGCGAGG
>JBGSLE010000136.1:0-2688 GCA_041740875.1 Pontiella sp.
ACGGGCTCGGCCTGACCGAATTCGCCAAGATGCGCTACAACCTGCTCGGCAACGCCGCGCATTGGTTTCCCGGAAAACAGGCGGTGGAGGTGGACGGACTCGACTGGTCGTGCCTCGCGGCAAGCCCGTTCGCCGACCGGATTCCGTCGATTCTCCGGGAGTCGCACGCCCTCTTCCACGTAGAGAAGGAGGCCAAGCGCCTGAGTGAATCCTGACCTGCGGCCAATCGGCGGGAGGATTTCCTTGACTCACTGGGTGCTTTTCCAATCATAGGCGCCTTTTGCAGGTAGTTGCAGCCTTTGGAAAGGAGCGCCCTATGTTGGCGACAGGCGGAATCATCAAGACGGCCATGGCACATCGCGGGTTCAAGCACCGGCGCACCGAGGACCAGTTCACGATCCGCGGCGAATATGCGCGGAACCTCCAGCTCGTCTATTCAAAGGAATACCATACCAAGGACGGCACGGTGGTCGACCTCGTCTATTTTGCGGTCGACATGCTCGCCGAAAAGCTCGTGATGGGCCTCTACCGGGAAAACCCCGAACTCGAAAACGGCATCTACGCCAACACCTCGCGCTCCATCGACCTGAAAAAGTTTTCGTCGGAATTCGTCCATGCGGAACTCGACAAGCTGATCACCCCCGTGCGCGACCGCTTTAAATAAGGAAAAAACGAATGAACCATGAGCACCTTTTCGCCGAACGCATCGGCGGCACCCAGTTCGGCAAGTCGAACGAAATCTACAAGTTTGAAAAAATCAAGCGGGCCAAGGCCAAGGTGCGCCGGGAGCAGCCCGGCCTCGAAATCCTCGACTTCGGGGTGGGCGAGCCCGACCAGATGGCCCCGGCGCCGATCCGCGAAGCCCTGAAGCGCGAAGTCGACAAGCCCGCAAACCGCGGCTACGCCGACAACGGCATCCCCGAATTCAAGCAGGCGGCCGCCACCTACATGCGCGATTTCTTCGGCGTCGAACTCGATCCCGCCACCGAGATCAACCACAGCATCGGCACCAAGCCGGCCTTGGCGATGCTGCCGCTGGCCTTCGTCAACCCCGGCGACATCATCTTCCAGACCGTCCCAGGCTATCCGGTCATGGCCACCCACACCAAATATCTCGGCGGCCAGGTGGTCGACCTCCCGCTGCTGGAGCAAAACGGCTTCCTGCCCGACCTGACCCAGATCGACCCCGGCCTCGCCGACCGCTGCAAGCTCTTCTACATCAACTATCCGAACAACCCGACCGGCGCCGTCGCCACCGACGCGTTCTACGACGAGCTGATCGCCTTTGCGAAAAAGCACAACATCCTCATCGTCCAGGACGCCCCCTACGCCACGCTGGTCTACGACGATGAGCCCAAGTCGATCCTCCAGCGCCCCGGCGCGAAGGAGTGCGCCATCGAGCTGCACTCGATGTCCAAGGCGTACAACATGACCGGCTGGCGCCTCGCCTTCTTCTGCGGCGCGCCTTGGGCGGTCAACGCGCTGGCCACCGTCAAGGACAACTGCGACAGCGGCCAGTTCAAGGCCATCCAGCACGCCGCCTGCGCGGGCATCGCCGACCGTTCGCTGGCCGACGGCGTACGCGACCACTACGAAAAGCGCCTGCGCCGCATGGTCGAAATCCTGCGCGGAATCGGCTTCGACGCCAAGATGCCCGGCGGCACCTTCTATCTCTACGTCAAGGCCCCCAAGGCCGCCGGGGCAACCGTCTTCGCCAATGCCGAACAGGCCTCGCTTTATCTCATCGAAAACGTCGGCATCTCCACCGTGCCGTGGGACAACACCGGCCCCTTCATCCGCTTCGGCGCCGTCTTCGAATCGGCCGGCGACGCCGATGACGAGCGCGTGCTGGGCGAACTGGCCGCGCGCCTGAAAACCGCCGACCTCCGGTTCTAGGATCGCTGCCTGCTTTTTTGTTTAGTCCGGCCGGGTTTCGCGTAGGATGCGCCGATGTTTTGGATCCTCTACAACCTGCTCTTCCCGGTGGCCTTTCTTTTCATGCTGCCGAAATTCGTTTCGCGCATGGTCAAGCGCGGCGGCTACGGACGGCATTTCGGGCAGCGGCTGGGGTTTTTCGATGCCGACACCCAGGCGCAGCTGCGGGCGCACCGCCGCATCTGGATCCACGCGGTGAGCGTGGGCGAAATCTACGTGGCCCTCCGTTTCATCCAGGCGTGGCGCGAACGCCACCCCGAGGCGTATTTCGCGCTGAGCACCACGACCTCCACCGCCCATGCCATCGGGGGCCGGGAACTCGATCCGCGCGATGTGCTCTTCTATTTTCCCATCGACCTGCCCGCCATCGTGAAAAAGGTGCTGCGCATCATCGATCCCGTGCGGATCGTGCTGGTCGAGGGCGAGCTGTGGCCCAACCTGGTCCGGCTAGCCTCCCGCCGGGGCCTTCCCGTTTCGCTGGTGAACGGGCGCATGTCGGAACGCTCCTTCAAGGGCTACCGCAAGCTCCGGCCGCTGGTGGCCGACGTGTTGCGGCGCATCGATCCCATTTGCGTGCAGGGGGAGCTGGACGGCGAACGGATGATGGGGCTCGGCGCGCCGCCGGCTGCGGTGCATGCGATGGGCACCGTCAAGTTCGATGTCGCCGAACGCGATCCCTCCGGCGAGCAAGAGGCCCGCGCGGTGATGGAGCGCATCCATGCCGTTGCGGGTTGCGTGGTGCTGCTGGGCGGA
>JBGSLE010000137.1:0-11280 GCA_041740875.1 Pontiella sp.
TGTTCGCCCACCCGCGCCTCGCTGCTGACCGGGCGGAACTGCATCAAGACCGGGGTCTTCCACAACGACCAGTGGCTGCGGCCCGACCATGACGAATGCGGCATGCGCACCTGGCCGGCCCAGCTGGCCGACGCAGGCTACCGCACGGCGGCCATCGGAAAAATGCACTTTTATCCCTGGGATATCGGCGAGGGCTTCCAGGAACGCCTGATCGCGGAAGACAAGCGACACATCAACATCGACGACGACTACCAGCTTTACCTAAAGAGTTTCGGTCTCTCGCGCTATGCCGCCTCCGAAACGGCGGGCTACCAGGAAACACGGGGTGCAATCGCCAATCGGCTGCCCCCCGAACACCAGATCGACATCTGGGTGGGCGACCGCACCTGCGAGTTCATCGCAGGCCACGATGCCGCAAAGCCGTTCGCCCTGATGGTGGGTTTCCCGGGGCCGCACTGCCCCTACGATCCGCCGGAAACGGAAATCGGCATGTACAGCCCGGAGGAAATGCCCGGCAGCATTCCCGAAACAGCCGAGAGCCGCGCCTTCCGGGAAGAGATGATCGAGATCTACAAAAGGGAGTGGAACGGCGTCGATTATACCGAGTTTACCGAAGCCCACAAAAAACGGATCCGGGCTTATTACGCCACCCTGATCACCCTGATCGACCGTCAAGTCGGCCGCATAATCGATGCGTTGAAGAAAACCAACCAGCTGCAAAATACGGTTATTATTTTTTCATCCGACCACGGCGACTATGTCGGCGATTTCAACATGGTGGGCAAAAGCCAGTTTTTCGAGCCGGCGTCGCACATTCCGCTGATCGTGCGCCATCCCGATGGGGGCAAAGGCCAAACGGTAGAGACTCCCGTTTCGCTGACGGATCTCTATGCGACCATCCTTGGCGCGGCGGGCATTCAGGCCGACCCTGAAAACCTCGACTCCGTCGTGCTCAACGGCTTTCCCTCGAACCAAGCCCGGCCCAGGGACTATCTCTTTGCCCCTTCAAGCGAAGGCTACATGCTGATCCAGGGGGAGTGGAAATACTGCCGCTACCACAATGGCGTCCATTCGCTCTACAACGTGCAAGCCGATCCGCAGGAGCAGACCAACCTGGTTGGCCGGCCGGACCACCAACCACGGATAAAAGAGTTCGATGCGCTGCTGTTTGCGGAAATCTATGCATCAACCCAGGCGGCCAATTCCGAAAAGCTGGTGCTCCGGGGGGGGCTGGTCGGCAAGGGAGACTTCGGCAAGCGCGGATGGAAACGCACCTATCCGGAAAAAAACAGGATCTAGGGCGATGGACCAATCTACAGAAAACAAGCAGTTGAACCGTTAGTGGAACCCGCGCCACCAGGCGCGAACAAACAGTGTCAGACATGGAGAAAAGCATGAAAACGATGAGAGCCGCGGTGGTCGTGGAACCAAAGAACCTGCAAATACAAGACGTCCCGGTACCGGCATGCGCCGCCAACCAGCTTTTGGTGAAAATCCGGAAAGCCTGTTTCTGCAACGAAACCGACTGGCAGATCTACAACAACACCTCCCCGTTCAACGGCGAAGAGTGGTTCCACAAATATCCGAGCATCCTCGGCCACGAGTCGATGGGCGAAGTCGCCAAGATCGGCTCCGAAGTGAAGGGCTATGAGATTGGCGACCGGATTGCATGGTATTTCGCCATGAATGGCGCGTTTGCCGAATACATCGCCATCACCCCGTCCGAATTGGCCATCGTGAAGTTGGACGATTCCATCTCGGATGCGGAAGGCGCCCTGTTCGAACCCTATATCGGCACCATGCGCGGCATCTACGCCGCCAATGTCCGCCCCTATGAAAACGTGGTCATCATGGGACAAGGCGCCATGGGGCTTTTGCTGCTGCAGGAGCTCAAAGCCCTCGGCGTGAACAAGGTGGTTTGCACCGACATCCTCGACTCGCGCCTGGCATTCTCCAAAAAATTCGGCGCCGACCTGACCGTCAACGTCGATGCCATGACCCGGGACGAAGCGGTCGAATTGATCAAACGCAAAATCGGCGATATCGACATCATCATCGATGCCATCGGCGACGACCTGTCGAAGGAGAAGCAAAGCACCAACCTCGGCGTCAAGGTGGTCCGCACTGGCGGCCGCTACATGATCTACGGCTTCCCGGCCATACCGCGCACGTTCGATATGACGGCCTACGCCGGCAAGCGGCTGAGCGGCATGTACATCGCCGACTGCCCGCTCGAAATCACCCGCAAGATGGCCGCCATCGCATTTAGACTCGTCAAGGAAGGCAAGGTCGACCTGAAGTCCATGGTGACCCATTCGTTTGCGTTCGATGACATGCTTGAAGGCCTCAAATTCCTGAACGCGCAACCGGAAAAAGTGATCAAGGTGGTCGTCGATATTGCGTAGTCCAACCGCTGCGACCGGGCTGGAGGGAACCGCCTCCAGCCCTAGCCACAAGGATTCAAGAATGAAATTAGCCATCTCTGGAACCGAGACTATTTTCCAAATCGGGAAGATCGAAGCGCTGCTTAAGGCGGCCAACACCTATGGCTTGGAGTGGATCGAACTCTGGATCCCAGACAACGTGGCCGCCGACGATCTTGAACGGGCCAAGAAACTGCTCGATCAGCACAAGGTCAAGGTCGCCACCATCTCCAGCTGGAAGCATCTGAACATGCCCGGCGAAGAATTGATCACCCAGCAATTCCTGCTCGATGCCATCGACATGGCGGAATTTCTCGGCGCAAGGCATGTGAATGTCTATTTCGGAGGAAATCCCGCGATCGACGCCGCACAGGCGATCGCCAACTGCAAGGAACTCCTGAAACCGGTGCTCGAAAAAGCCTCGCAGAAAAAGGTTATGATCGTCATCGAAAACGAATTCGACCCGGCCAACGAAGATCCGCATTGCGCCGATATCACCCGCAAAGGCGAAACGCTACTGACTCTGATGGAAGCCGTGGATTCCCCGTGGTTCAAGTGTACCTTCGATGCCTGCAATTTTTACTTTGCCGGCGAAGAGCCCTTCCCCAAGGCGTACTCCATCCTGAAAAAGCACATCGGCTACGTCCATCTCAAGGACGGCGCACGCTATGTTCCGGAACTGCACGACCGCATCGACGGCGCGAAAATATGGAACGACCCGACCGGCAGGTATATCTGCCTCGACCTCGGCCTCGGTGCGATCAATTACGCCGGCCTGCTGAACGCGTTAAAACATGACGGCTACGCGGGTTTTGTCACGCTGGAGCCGCATACGTTTGCCGATGACCGGATCCACCACAGCTACGTGCATTCGCTCAAATACCTCGAATCATTCGACCTCAACTAATCCCAACCTCTCCTCCAAGGCTCACGCATGCAAAACCATCGATACGGCCACTTCAACGAAAGCGGCAACGAATTCACCATCACGACCCCCTGCCCGCCGCGGGCGTTCGACAACTTTATCTGGAACGATTCGATCCAGTCGAACGTCTGGCAAACCGGCGTCGGGTATCTGGACTACCAGATCGACGGAACCGAAGCCGTGCAGCTCTTTTCCGGCATCGGCCGCACCTGCGACATCGAGGTCTTCGGCCGCGAACATCTCATGAGCCGCATCATCTACGTGCGCGACAACGACACCGGCGAATTCTGGAATGTCGGGTGGGAGCCAGTGCAGCGGAAATACGAGGCCTACCAATGCGTGCATGGACTCGGCTATACCGAGATCTCATCGCAGACCGAGGGCATCGCCTCGAAGCACCATCTATTTGTGCCGAAAGGAAAAGATCCGGTTGAATTGTGGAAACTACGTTTTGCCAACGTATCCGGCAGAAAGCGCAACCTCTCCATTTTCATCTACAACCAGGTCGAGTTTAAATACAAGTGGAACTTCGATTCCTACGGTTCGGCCATCTACCGCTCGGTTGTCTGGAACAAGAAACTGAACGCTCTGGTGGCCACCAAGCATCCCTACCTCAAGCCGCACAACCATCTCAGCGCCTTTTTTGCCGCCGACGAACCCATCGCCGCGTTCGATGGATCGCAGGAAAAATTCTGCGGCCTCTACCATACGCTGCAATCGCCCCTGGCCGTTGAACGCGGCCGGTGCGGGAACAACGACGGCACCTTCGAGGCCACGATCGCCGCCATGCAGTTTGATTTTTCACTCGAACCGGATGCCGGCAAGGAGCTCCACATCGTGATCGGCATAACCGACGATGCACACGACGAAACGAAGATCTGCGCGCTGCGGGACAAGTATCTCGGCCACTACGAAAAACACCTGGCCGAGCTCAAAACATCGAAGGCCGCCATGGTGGCGGCCAACCGCATCAAAACGCCCGACGACCACATGAACCGGCTGCTCAACAACTGGGCCAAGCAGGCCACGCTGTTTGGCTCCACGTGGTGCCGCTGGGGCTACATGGGCTACCGGGACATCGTTCAACATGGCTATGGCGTGACGACCATCGCCCCGCAACGCACCCGTGCAATCTTGATCGAAGCGCTCCGGCACCAGTACCAAAACGGCCTTGCGCTGCGCGGTTGGAACCCGATCGACACCAAGCCCTATTCCGACAGCGCGCTCTGGACCGTCTTCACCCTCAGCGCCTACCTGCGCGAAACCGGCGACATGGCCCTGCTCTCCGAAACGGTGGAATTCTACGACGGCGAATCCGCCACCGTGCGCCAGCACGTCGACCGCGCGCTGGACTTCCTCGAAGCGAACAAGGGGACCCATGGGCTGATCCTTATTAAATTCGGCGACTGGAACGACTCGCTGACTTCGGTCGGCAAGGAAGGCCGCGGCGAAAGCGTCTGGCTCAGCATCGCCTATGCCGAAGCCATGCGCCAGATGGCCGCGTTGGCCGGGGCCGAAAAGGATTCCGCCAAACAGCAGGATTATTTGGATCGCCGAACGGCCATCATGGACGCCGTCAACACCAATGCATGGGACGGCGGCTGGTACAAGCGCTGCTACGACGATGCCGGCGTTCCGGTCGGCTCCAAGGAAAACGACCAAGCGCAAATTTTCATGGAACCCCAGTGCTGGTCGCTCATTGCCGGCCTGGCCGATGAAAAACGGATCGAGACGATTCTGAAGTCGATCGACGAAAAACTCCGCACGCAGGTCGGCTATCTCCTGCTTGCGCCGACCTACCGCCACCTCGAACAGCGGGTCGGGCGGATCAGCAGCATGGAGCCGGGCATCGCCGAAAACGGTACCGTTTATTCGCATCTGAACATATGGATGATTCTTGGACTGCTCCGCAACGGCAAGGCCGACAAGGCCTACGAACTGTTCAAGCAAATCAGCCCCGGCTACTACACCGGGGACGCCGATCCAAAACACCAGGCCGTCCCGTTCCAATACGCCAACTGCTATTTCGGGCCCGACCATAAAAACAGTCCGTTCCAAATGGAATTCAGCTGGATCACCGGCAGCGTCGCGTGGTTCCAAAACGTGATTTTGCGCTCCATGGTGGGGGCCGAGGCCGACTATGAAGGCCTGCGCATCCAGCCGTGCCTGCCATCGGCTTGGGAACAGGTTTCCGTCGACCGCCATTTCCGCGGCGACATTTACCGCATTACCGTCAAAAACCCCTCGCATCGTGAAACGGGAACGCTCGACATCACGGTGGATGGCGTACCGTTGGAAGGCAACCTCATCCCGGTCTTCGGCGACAGGAAAGAACATGTGGTCGATGTAGTGATAAAATAAAAAGGCAAAAAAAAACCAGCGGCATGTCGGAAATTCCGGGATGGTGGGGCGATTTTTCACAGGTTAAGACAGCCCGGCGGACGTGCTCGACATCGTCGGCGCCTCCAGCCATGGCAAGGGCATCTTCTATTGGGCGCCGGAATGGATCCCCGTGGCGGGGACCGAAGACAAAGCCGACGCCCCACCCACCGCCTTGCTTCACTCCGCGATGATTTTAAGCCGAATGAAGGCATTCGTTTTCCCAGCCATGGGAACGGCGTTCGTTACCGCCTCGAACTCGGCGTTGATCATGCCCACGCCGGTTTCCACATAGCCGCTGCTTCGCCAGATGCCTGCGACAAGATCATCGGCCAGCTCCAGGGAATAGAGCAGGCCGCTGTCCGGCGCGGTGCGGCGCGGATAGCGATATTCAAACAGGCCGCCGTCCAGGCCAAAGGTTGGCAGGATGCCGGTGTCGGCCATATTGGTCGGGTCGCCGCCGAGCCCGTATTCATAGAGGTTGTTCAATCTGTCGCCGTCATCGTTGCCGGCAGGGCCGCCCGCCAGTCCATGGACATGCGCCCAGGTTCCGTAGCCGAGCTTGAAAACCCGCGAGAGATGCTGCACCGATGCTCGCAGGGTCGGCAGGTGCATGGGCTGGCCGCTGTTGAAGAAGGCGTGGACTTCGTCGCGGTAGATCATGGCGGTGGCGTCCCCCCCGGCGGCACGGATGCGTTCCGCGTACCAGAGGCTCTGCTGGTGCTCGATCGTGGTGTCGGCCGAACCATGCAGCAGCAGCGTGTCGGGAGGATTGGCCCGAACGTGCAACGCGGCGGAGTTGGCGCTGTAGCTGGGGATGTTCTGACCGAAGCTGGTGCCGCCGCCAAACGAGCCTGTGCCGGTGCGGTTGACGAAATCATACAGCCCGTTGAAACCGATGTAGCAGTTGATGTTGGTCATGGCCTGCGCCACCAGCGCGGAGGTCGGCGTGCCGGCCGAACCGCCGTAGAGTCCCATCCGTGAAACATCGATGCCATGGGCTGCCGCATGGTCCAGCACATACCGAACCGCCAGGCTGACATCGTTCGTCACCTTGGTGAACGTGCCCTGTGAATTGCTTTGGCTGCGCCACGCCACGCCGACGACCGCCACGCCCAGCTTGCGGCTAAAGTAGTCGGCCATGACGGCATCCCCGGCCGCCGATTTCTCCCATGTGCCGGAATCGCCGCCCGACCAGCCGCCGCCATGCACCCAGAACATGACGGGGCACGGTTCCGGCGTCGCCGGCACATGGAGCTTCACGGGAAGGATGTGGGGATCGCCGTTGTCGTGGTAGACGATCGCCATCGGATCGACCAGCGTGGCCACGACGGGGTATGAGACCCCGTTGTCCACGATGAACGCGAAGGTTTCGCGGGAGTCCGTCCGGTATGGGTTTCCGCCCGCCGCAACCACGGTGGTCGGAATTTCGCACATGACCAGCGCGCCGGGAGCGAACGCCGCGTCCGGCGCAAAGGTAAGCACCGTGTTGGAAACCGACGCCGTCCATTGCCCGGCGGCCCGTGTCCATGCGTTGCCTTCCGGCAGGCCATCGAGGCCGCCGATTCCGACGATGATGTTGGTGGCGCTAGCCGGATCCATCGCTTCGCTGAAGGTGATCTGGATGGGCGTGCCGGCCGCCACTTCGTAGCCGGTAGGTTGGAAATCCTCCACCAGGATCGCCGGATGGCTTGCGACCGCGTACTTGGCCGAGAGTTCGTCCCATACGGCCTGGCGTTCGGCATCGTCGAGCGCGCGGTCATAGATCCTGATTTCGGCAATGTCGCATTCCACGGGCTGGCTGAACACCAGGGAGTTCCAGCCGCAAAACATGCCGATGGAAACATTGACGCTGCTTGGCTTCAGCGCAAAGGGCGTTGTTCCTGCGGTCGAGGACGTTTCGAGCAGGCTGCTGAACAACTCCATGGTGCCCGTGCCGTCGCCGTCGTCGGCATAGCGCGCGTTGAGCATCACAAAATCCTCGCCCAGCGCCGCGCTGCCTCCGCTCACCTGGTTCCAGCCTCCATTGCCGACCAGGAAACCATAGGTGCCATCCGAAAGCGTGCGCAGGGTCCAGCCGTTCTTGTAGCCGGTGCCGGTTTGGAAGTTGCCGATAAATCCGCCCGTGCCGCTGAAGCTTCCGCCGGTGACGCGCCCGACGGAAAACACGGTGAATTCGCCGACCAGATTGAGGTTGTTGACGCTGTTTTCGAGCGCAAGAAGGTCGTCGACCCCGTCGAAATGGATCACCTGGTGGCCCGGCCACGCTTCGTAGAGCAGGGCGGGACGCTTCGCGGCCGTGGCTTGCACGGCATTGAACGACCCCGTCGCCGCCAGGTTCGTCCAGGCGGCAACCTTGCCGCCCACCAAGCCGACGCCCTGTTCCGCATCCAGCCAGACGACCGGTTGCGGCAACTCCCCGACCGGAATGGCCGTGGTCTCTATGCGCAGCGCATCGAAACCAAACCCCTTGCCGGCCCCGTCGGAGGCCCGGACGTAGAACCCGATCGCCGAACCGAGCACGTTGCTGCCGCTGGCCGTTTTCGTGGCGGCGTCGATGTGGTAGGTGTCCGACCACTGCGCCCAGGCGTTGACCGGGACCGGGTTCGAGGCTGCGAAGGGCGCGATGCGTTCGGTGTACTGCCAGAGTCCGTCGTTGTTTACATCCGCAAAAAGGCCTGATTCCAAGTTGGACGGCAGGTTGGTCATGGTTGCTAGGTTCAGCTCGCCGATCCAATAGGATACCTTGAGCGCCTCGTTGGTGAACGTTCCAGGGAACAGCTTCCAGGTTCCGCGACTGACACTGCCAGAATTGTAGGCCGAAAACATCTTGCTGCCCGCCACCGGAGCAAGGCCGCCTA
Organism: Pontiella sp.; assembly: GCA_041740875.1. GTDB lineage: Bacteria > Verrucomicrobiota > Kiritimatiellia > Kiritimatiellales > Pontiellaceae > Pontiella. Next base: position 8,589 of record JBGSLE010000137.1, read on the forward strand.
CTCCGCTCAAAAATGTTCCGCCTGGCTGGTTGGTCCATCCGCCATCCACTCCATAGCCTTCCACCGCATCCGTGATCAATGTGGATTCCGCGCCAAGCGCCATGGACGACATCAACCCTGCCGCCACTAACGCCGCGCCTGTCTTTGCGATCTTCATCATGGTTTCCTCTATACCTCTCGCCCTTTTAGAGCAGCGGGCTTCGCACAATCGCCGGTTTTCGCGTAGGGCAATATGCCTGACTGCTATGCGCGATTACATACTATTTTGTGTTTTTTAACCCAACGTTCGGCGAGTTTGAGGGAGTCGATGACAGGCTCCTTGCGAGCATTCCCTTGTGCCAATCTGCGACGATTTATGACGGATGAACGCGTTGGTTTTCCCGGCCATTGGAATTTCGTTGGTCACCGCCTCGAACTCGGAGTTTTCATTGTTGGCCCATCAGCAGATCCGGATAGCCGGCGGCGGCGGCCGGCAGGATGAAGTTGCGGCGCTTCTTGGCTACTTTATTTCGCCAATGATTGGAATCAGCTTGTCGCGCCAGACGCGGTATCCGGCTTCGTTCAGATGCACGCCGTCGCGGAAAAACTCCGTCCGCTGCAATCCGTCCGCATCGGTAAACGCGGCATACAAATCCAGCCACGTCAACTTGCTGAAGGATTGGATGGACTGGTTGACCGGCACGACGATGTCGCGGTTGCGCGCGGCGTCGCTGGTGGGCAGGACGGAGCAGAGGATGATACGCGCCTGCGGTTCCAGCTCCAGCAAGCGGTCGCACACTGCCCGGATCCCCTCGATGATCTGGCCGGGCTGGTGCTGGAACAAATTGTTGGTGCCAATCATCAGCACGATCGTCTTCGGCTTGAGCTGCGGATCGTCGAGGTTGCCCATACCGCCGGCATCCACCTCCAGCAGGCGGTGCAGCACATGCTCGGTGCGGTCGCCGGCCACCCCGAGGTTCAGCGCATTGCCGAACGACTCCTGCCACAATGCCGAGCCCTCCTTGAGCCAGCCCTGCGTGATCGAATCGCCCACAAAAACCATCCCGACACCGGAAAGATCGCGTGTTGCCAGCTCTTGGGAGACGGCATCGAGGCGCGCGACGACCCACACCTTGCCTTCGGTTTCGCGCGGCGCCGGAACCGCGGCGGGGTTGCCGGCCTTCGGTCGCACCAAATGCATGTTCTGAACAGCCAGCTCCTCCGCCCGCTCCTGCCGGGTTTCTCCGTCGCCCTGCGCGAACGCCATTCCCGCCAAGGCCAAAGAGGCCATCAGCAGCTGTACGGCGGCATGGTTCCGTGCCTGTTTCATGGTGTGTTCCTGGTGATGGGTGTACTGGATTCCGACGCGCGGATTTCGCGGTAGAGCTTCTCCATCGCCTGCGCCCGCTCGGGTTGGCTGGCCATGAGATTCTTGCTTTCAACGATGTCGTTCTTAAGGTCGTAGAGCGCGGCGGGCTGGTCGTCTATACCGATCATCAGTTTCCAGTCGCCCGCGAATACGGCGTGTCCCATGCCGTCGCTGGATCCGCCCTGTTTCTTGGTTTTTTTCTTGGCCGGCTTGCCTTTCTGGCCGTCCTCGGCTGCCACCTTGTCGTGGAGCACCAGCTTGTCCGGTATCGTCTCCTGGCCGGTTAGCGGTCCGCCCTTGATGCCGCCATCGTCTTCGGCATCGCGTCCGGGCGAGGATTGGATAAGCAGGCTGCTGCGCACCGGCTGCGCGTCGTCGCGAAGGCCGGTCAGCACCGGCGCCAGACTTACGGCGTCGAGGCATTGCCCGGCGGGAACCTGCACGCCCGCCAGCTCCAGGGCCGTCGGCACGATGTCGAACGAGGAGACCACCTGGTTGCGGACGGAGCCGGCGGGAACCTTGCCGGGCCATCGGACCAGGAACGGCACGCGATGTCCGCCTTCGGCAAGGAAACCCTTGAGGCCGCGCAATCCCCCGACGGCGTCGTGGCCGAGGTATTGCTCGTACGGCAGGCCGCCGTTGTCGCTGGTGAAGCAGACCAGCGTGTTGTCGAGCAGTCCGCGCTTTTCGAGCATCTCCATCAGCTTGCCAAGCAGCACATCGGTCTCCAGCACCATGTCGGTATGGTCGGTCATCTGTGTCTGGCCTTTCACCGGCGTGCCGCGGATCTGGTCCGGCGGCTGGTGCGGGCCATGTGCGCCATCGGTGCAGAAGTGCATGAAAAACGGCGCTTGCTGGCCGGATGCCTTGTTCTTGGCGGCCACATCGTCCAGGAACCGATCGGCGGCATCCAACAGCCGCCCGCCCACCGTGGATACCGCCCAATCCGGGTCTGAATAGTTGGTGGCGTCGGCACCGCCCTTCTTGCCGGTGCCGCGCACCAGCTTGGCGGCTCCGCAGCTCGGCAGTTCGTTCTCCAAAAAAAGATGGGGCATCGACTGGTGCCCGCGCGGGATGATGAACGAATAGTCGAAACCCCACCGCGCCGGCCCGTCTTGCATGGGCCGGGTGAAGTCCGGCTTGCCATCCTTGTCCACGTGCTTTCCCCCGATGCCCGACTTGCCGAACATCGCGGTGCGGTAGCCCGCCTGGCTGAGCAGGTTTGCCACGGTCTGTTGTCCGGGCAGGATGGCCGAGGGTTCGTTGAAACCCCACACGCCGGCCGGTGCGCGACCCCGCCAAGGGTAGTTGCCGGTCAGCATCGCGTAGCGCGTCGGCGCGCAC
>JBGSLE010000138.1:0-2026 GCA_041740875.1 Pontiella sp.
CCCGTCCGGCAAAACCGCCACGCGGATCAGGTCGGCCGGGGGCTTTTGCGGTTGTGCCGCCGACTCCGGGGCCGGCCGCGAAACATCGAGGTGCGCCAGCACGTCCGCCGTGCTGAACGTCACCAGAAAATAGATCAGCAGCTGGAAGACGACATCGATCATCGGCGTCATCGAAAGTTCGGCTTCGGCGGAGGGGAGGGGGAGGCGGGTTCTATTTTTCGTTTTCATACGTATTTGGGTCTGAAAGTCGCAGGTCGGAAAGTCAAAGGTCTGAAGGTCGCAAGTCGGAAAGTCGCAGGCCGGATGCTCATTTTCGGAGATACCCTTCTAGCGAAGCAATCGCGCGGGCGAGATGGGTGGCAAGCACTCGCCGTTCCTTTGCCAAGGAGCCATCAACGAATCCCAGATCCTCGGCAGCCCAGTACATGCTGCGGACCTCGCCCGCAGATCCCTTGGCGATATTCAGGAAGCGCGCAAATTCAATGTCGGACTGCCGCTCGAAGCCTTCGGCGATATTGTTCATGACGGAAATGCCCGCCCGCTGCATTTGATCCCTGAACCCATAATCCCGGATGGCCTGCATATCGGCATAGATGTGCGTCACCATTTTTCGCGCCTCCCGCCATATCCTCAAATCTTCGAAATGCTCAACTTTATCCACGATTTGTCTCCTAATCCTCCGATCTGCGACTTTCCGACTTGCGACTTTCCGACCTTGGACCCTCTGGGTCCTCGAACGCATCCTTCACCGCCACGAAGGCGATCTTGTAGAGGCCGGCGGAGGTGCAGGTGTCCATCACGGCCTTGACGCTGCGGTGTTGCGCGGCGGCATCGGCGCGGATGAGGATGGGGATGGAGGGGCCGTGGACGCCGTAGTCGGCGACGGTCTTGGCGAGCACCTGCCGGAGCCTGGCTACGGGGAGCGGGGTGCGCCCAATGGAGATCGCGCCCTTGGAGTCGACCTCGATGGTGATGGTGCGCGGATCCTTTTCCCCCGCCAGTTCGGGGGCGTTTGGCGAACCGGGCAACTCGATGAATTCGCTGAACATTTCCTGCTCCAGCTGCGCGGTGCAGACGAAGAAAATGATCATCTGGAAAACGACGTCGATCATCGCCGTCATGTTGATGCCGCCGCCCGCCGCTTGCTGGAACGCCTTCCGCCCCATCTATTCCGCCTCCCGGTTTTTCAGCCCCTTCATCACCTCCATGGTCAGCCCCTCCATGGTCAGGATGATTTTGGCGGCGCGGTTGCGGAAAAAGAAGTAGAAGCCGATGGCGGGCACGGCGATGACGAGCCCGGCGGCGGTGGTGTAGAGCGCCTGCGAAATGTTGATGGCGAGCAGCGCGTTTTTCGCCGCGCCCGAGGTGGTGCCAAGCGTCGCGAAGGCCAGGATCATCCCCTGCACCGTGCCGAGCAGCCCGAGCATCGGGGCGAGGTTGCCGACGACGTTGAGGTAGTTGATGCGCTGGAGCAGCTTTTCGCTCTCCATGTCGGCGGCGATGCCGATCGCCTCCTGCACGGTATCGAAACCATCGCCGTGGTTTTCAAAACCCGCCAGCAAAATATTGGAGTAGGGGCCCGGCACATCGCGGCAGCGCTGCGCCGCCTTTTTCGGACTGCCCTCGTCGATCGCCTCGCGCACGAGCGAGACCAGCGTCTTGGGGATGATCTTTGAGGCGCGGATGTTGATGGCGGAATCGAACGCCAAGGCGCTGGCGGCGAACGAAAGCCCGGCCAGCCCCAACCAGAGGGCGATGCCGAGCCCGCCGCCGCCCTTGACCACATCGATGAAACCCGAAACCTCCTCCGGTGCCGCCTCGGCCGCCTGCACCGCCTCGCTCTTCACGATTTCGGCCTCCTGGCCGAAAACCGTAGCCGCGCCAACCAGCAAAAAAACCACGAACCATTTCATTGTCCCTCTCCTTTCAAACCGAGCTTTTGCTCCGCCTCTTTGGCGCACTCCTGCTGCGCCGTGAAAAATGTCGCCACCTTGAGCCAGTCGCGCCGCGCACCTGCCCGGTCGCC
>JBGSLE010000139.1:0-2589 GCA_041740875.1 Pontiella sp.
CGTGGGACGAGGGCGTGAGGGAGCCGTCGCCCCAATCGACGAGATACCACGCCATTTCGTCGCCGCCTACCGGCGCGGGCTTAAAGACATACAGCTCGCCGGTGGGCACGGCGGCGCACGCCGTGCCGGCCATCATCGCCAGGCAGGCGACCTTGCTGTTCATGGTGTTGCTCCTTGCTTGCGGGCTTCGATCCGGCGACGGGTTTCGAGCGCCCGCTGCTTGGTGATCGGGAAAAAGGCGATGCAGACGATGGCCAGCAGGAAGACGGCGGTCTGCCCAAAGACAAAAAAGCCCTTCATGCGCACCAGCACCTCCGGACCGAGCGGGCCGGACTCTGCCGTCGTGGCGTCGAACCCGCTGCATTTCAGGGCGATCCCACCCAACAGCCCCGCGAACGCCAGCGCGATCTTCTGCGAAAAACCGGAGATGGCGGCATACATCCCCTCGCGGCGCAGGCCGGTTTCCAGCTCGTCGGCATCGCATACGTCTCCGGTCATGGAGACGAACATCATCCAGCAGCCTTGCAGTCCAAGGCCGATGAGCAGCGGCGGGATGAGCGGGAGATAGGGATATTCCGGCAGTCCCCAGAAGGAGAAGCGGGCGGCGGAGAGCGTCCACCACCAGGTGGCCGACCCCAGGGCGGCGACCACCAGGCCGCAGACCATGGCGACCTTCTTGCCGATCGAGGTGGCGATCTTCGCCATCAGGAAGACGCCGAGGTAGGCGGAGACCGTGTAGAGGTTGCCGCCGACGGCGCTGATTTCGGTCCCCATCGCCTTGTCGCCGCCGAAGACAAGGTAGGTGTTGACGTAGAAGCTGAAGACGCCGACGGTGGACAGCCCGCCCTGGACCACCAGGCTGGTGGCGAGCAGGATCAGGTAGGCGCGGTTCCGGAGCGTGTATTTGATCGCGTCGAGCATCTTGATCTTGGGCTGCGACTGGACCGACTGCGGCTCCTTGAGGAAAAAAACAGGGATCCAGCCGAAGACGATGATCAGGATGCCCACGCCGGCGCTGACCCAGCGCGCCGCCGACAGCTCGCTGGAAAAGAGGACGAGCGCCTTGTCGGGCAGGTCGGGATCGGCGGTCCAGCGGTAGAGCATGTTGGGCACCCACGTGATCACGAACGAGCCGAGCAGTCCGATATAGTTCGGCCACGCCAGCAGGCGCGTGCGCTCGTTGTAGTCGTGCGTCAGTTCGAAGCCGAGCGCGCCGTAGGGAATCATGTAGAGCGTATAGCTCACGGCAAAGAGGGACGCCATCGTGGCCAGGAAGCCGAAGAGCATCCAGGTGGCCTGCGACGGCGGCATCCACATCAGCGGCAGGACGACGGCCGTAAGCAACGCGCCGGAAAAAAGGAACGGGATGCGGCGGCCGAAGCGGCTGCGCATGTTGTCGGAAAGGTTCCCGACCCACGGGTCGCTGATGGCGTCGAAAATGCGCGGGATGGCGGTGGCGATGCCGATCAGGACCGGGTCGAGCTTGAGCGCAACATTGTAGATGGGCCCGATGAAGGCCCACGGCACGTTGAGCATGAAGTTGCCGCTGAGCGCCCCGGCGCCGTAGGCGATCTTCTTCGACAGCGGCAACCGCCCCTGGTATGTCTCTTCGCCCGGCTGGAGCTTTTGCATCGGCGCGTCATCCTATTTCATAAATGGCATAGCTGCGCGGCGGCAACGTCAATTGCCCTCCGGCCAGCGTGGGCTCCGTTCCATGCCGGGCGAGCAGCAGGCAAGCCGCGCCCATGTTCAGTTCAACGGTGCGCTTCGAGGCCGAAGCATTCACCGCCACCAGCACCGACCGTTTTTTCGCCGTGCGTTTGTAGATGTAGACCGGATTGCCCGCCTCCGCCAACACGGTGGCTTTTTCGGCATTCACCTTGAACGCCGGATGGCTTTTGCGCAGGGCGATCAGCCGCTTGGTTTCGTTGAGCACCGAACCGGGATCGGCCAGTTGCCTTTCGACGTTGCGCGCCTGCCAGTCCGGACAGAGCGGCAGGTAGAGCTTCCGGGACGGCGCGGCGCTGAAGCCCGCATTCCTGCCGTCGCACCATTGCATCGGCGTGCGGTACTGCGCCTTGAAGGCCGCACCCTCGACCGACGGCGCGGCGGGGTTGGTGCGCATGCCCAGCTCGTCGCCATAATAGATGAACGGCACGGTGTGGTGCGTCAGGTTGATCGCCAAGGCAAGGATCGTCAGGTCGTCGTCGCCCTCGCTGCCGGTGCTGGGACGCGGCAAATCGTGGTTGCTCGTCTGCATGGCAATGGCGGAGCCCTTGCGCCGGACGTTGGCGACCTGCAGGTTGATGTGCCGATCGAACGCCACCGGATCGAGCCCGCGGCCGCCGCAGATATACTGCTTGTTTTCGCTGAAGAGCGTGTCGCGGTGCGTCGAGAGCATGCAGAAGTTCTTGGTAAACTGGAGGTGGAAGCCGAGGTCGTTGACCGCGTGCGAGTCGTCGTCCCAGTGCTCGGCCACCATCATGCGGTCGCCATATTCGTCGATCGCCGCGCGGATATGGCTCCAGAACTTCGCCGAGAGCTCCGGCTCCTTGGTGAAGGCCTTGTCGCCGACGCAGTCGGGCACGT
>JBGSLE010000140.1:0-6746 GCA_041740875.1 Pontiella sp.
CGCCTGGGCGATCGAAGGCACGCAGCGCGGCGCCGGCGAAATCCTGCTCACGAGCATGGATGCGGACGGAACCAAGGATGGCTACGACCTCGAACTCACGCGCGCCGTGTCCGAAGCCGTCAACGTGCCGGTCATCGCCTCCGGCGGCGCAGGCACCCTCCAGCACATGGTCGACGCCGTCACCCTCGGCAAGGCCGATGCCGTCCTCGCGGCCTCCATCTTCCACTTTGGCGAATTCACCATCCGCCAGGTGAAGGACTTCATGCGCGCCAAAGGCGTGACGATCCGGTTGTAGCCTTAGGCGGGTTGCAGCCACCGCATAAAAAGATTGCCAATCGGCCATGGTCGAAGCGACATTGCCACTGGCCACGGGGGTTGTTGCCGAAGGGGTTCGGCTAGCCGCGGTGGTTTCTTTCCCGGCGGATGGATCGGTGGAGTAGGGGATTGCGATGAAGGCTGCACCGAAAAAACAACCGAAGAAACCCGCCAAGGCGGTTCTCAAGAAAACGGCCGCAAAACCCGCCAAGGCGGTGCTCAAGAAAACGGCCGAAAAACCGGCCGCGGCTCCGGTTCAAGTCGTCGGCATTGGCGCTTCCGCCGGGGGGCTCGAGGCGCTGGAGCAGTTTTTGGGAAGCGTACCGGCGGGCAGCGGCATGGCGTTCGTGATCATCCAGCACCTCGATCCAACGCACAAGGGCATCATGCCCGAGCTGTTGCAGCGGGTGACCGGCATGGCTGTTGCCCAGGTCAAGGATCGCACCAAGGTGCGCCCGGATTGCGTCTATGTGATTCCGCCGAACAAGGACATGTCGATCCTGCAAGGGGTTTTGCACCTGTTCGAACCGGCGGCGCCCCGCGGCTTGCGCCTGCCGATCGATTTTTTCCTGCGCTCCTTGGCGCAGGACCGGCAGGAGCAGAGCGTCGGTGTGATTCTTTCCGGCATGGGCTCCGACGGCACGCTAGGCCTGCGGGCCATCAAGGAGAAGGCCGGCGTGGCGCTGGTGCAGGAGCCGTCATCGGCCAAGTTCGACGGCATGCCGCGCAGCGCGATCGATGCCGGGTTGGCGGATATCGTGGCTCCGGCGGGCGAGTTGCCCGGGAAGATCCTCGCCTACCTGAAGCGCACCCCGCTGGTCGCCAAGCCCGATGACGTGCTGGAAGAGAAGTCGCAGAGCACCTTGGAGAAGGCGGTCATCCTGCTGCGCGCCCATACCGGGCACGATTTTTCCCTCTACAAGCGCAATACCCTCTACCGCCGGATCGAGCGCCGCATGGGCCTCCACCAAATCGACAAGATGGCCACCTATGTCCGCTATTTGCAGCAAAACCCGCAGGAGCTGGATTTGCTCTTCAAGGAGTTGCTGATCGGGGTGACGCACTTTTTCCGCGATCCCCCCGCGTGGGAGCAGTTGCGCGAACAGGTGCTCCCGGAGCTGCTCGCAAGCCGTCCGGCCGTGCAGCATGCCCTGCGAGCCTGGGTGCCCGGCTGCTCCACCGGGGAGGAGGCCTATTCCCTGGCCATGGCGCTCCGGGAGGCGGCGGAGGAGCTCAAGCCCAAACGGCCCATGGTGATCCAGGTCTTCGCCACCGATCTGGACCGCGACGCGATCGACAAGGCCCGGCAGGGCTTCTTTCCCAAAAACATCGCCTCCGACGTGCCGCCGGAACGCCTGGAGCGCTTCTTTTCAAAGGACGAGCGCGGCTACCGCGTGCGCAAGGAAATCCGTGAAATGGTCATTTTCGCGCCGCAGGATCTCATCATGGATCCGCCCTTTACCAAGCTCGACATCCTGACCTGCCGCAACCTGCTGATCTACCTGACCCCGGAAGTGCAGAAAAAGCTGATCCCGCTCTTCCACTACAGCCTCGAGCCCGGCGGCATCCTTTTTCTCGGTAGCGCCGAGACGGTTGGAACCACCTCGGATTTGTTTGCCCCGCTCGGCGCGAAATCGCGGATCTTCCGGCGGACCGAATCCGTTTTGCGTCCGGTGCCGATAGAGTTTCCCTCCTCGTTCAGCTCCGGCCCGACGAGCATCGCCGAGGCGCGCCCGGCGCCCCCGCCGTCGGCCAGCCTGCAATCCGTCGCCGACCAGCTGGTCCTAAATCGTTACGCCCCGCCGGCCGTGCTCGCCAACGACAAGGGCGACATCCTCTACATCAGTGGCCGGACCGGGCAATACCTGGAACCGGCCGCGGGCAAGGCCAATTGGAACGTCTTTGCCATGGCCCGCGAAGGGTTGCGCTACGATCTGTCCAGCGCCTTCCAGAAGGCGCTCCGGCAAAAGGAGACCATCCACCTGCGCGGTCTCAAGGTCGCGACCGCAGGCGGCGAGCAGTCCGTGGATGTCTCCGTCCAGCGGCTCGACGATCCCGGGCCGTTGCAGGGGCTGGTAATGGTCGTCTTCACCGACGTGGCGGCGCCTGTGCCCTCCTCGGTGGCGCGCCGGGCGCCGAAGGCGCATGTCCACCATATGCGGCTGACCGAAATGGAGCAGGAACTCCAACGGGTAAGCGACGAAGCGCGCACCACCCGCGAGGAGATGCAGACCGCGCAGGAGGAGCTCCGTTCCGCCAACGAGGAGCTGCAATCCACCAACGAGGAGTTGCAATCCACCAACGAGGAACTCACCACGTCGAAGGAGGAGATGCAGTCGCTGAACGAGGAGCTGCAGACGGTGAACGCCGAATTGCAGGCCAAGGTGGATGAGCTGTCGCAGGCCAGCAGCGACATGAAGAACCTGCTCGACAGCACGGACATCGCCACGCTCTTCCTGGACAAAGAGCTCAACGTGCGGCGCTTCACCGCCCTGACGACCAAAATCATCAAGCTCATCCCCGGCGACGTAGGCCGGCCCATCACCGACCTCTCCTCGGATCTGCGCTATCCGGAGCTGGCAACGGATGCGCGCGAGGTTCTGCGCACGCTGGTCGCCGCCGAAAAGCCGGTGGCCACCCGCAACGGCTGCTGGTTTACGGTGCGCATCATGCCCTACCGCACGCTGGACGACCGGATCTACGGCGTGGTGATCACCTTCGCGGACATCACGGTGGCCAAGACGCTGGAGGCGAAGCTGCGTGAAAAGCAGTCCGTCCTGGAGGGCCACGCCGCCGACCACGCCGTCATGGAGGCGCGGCGCAACAAGCGGGCAAAACCTTCAAAAAACAAGGGTTAGGCGATGAAAAAAAACGGCAATGAATCCGGCGAGGGAACTGGCAAGGGGAAGGATCCCGCAACCACCAAGGCCGAACTGCGCCGCCGCGCCGAAGCCCAAATGCCGGTGCCGCCGCGCAATCTTCCGGCCAACACCGGCGAACCGAAGTCCGACATCGATGCCCAGCGGATGCTCCATGAATTGCAGATCCACCAGATCGAGCTGGAGATGCAGAACGCGGAACTCCAGGAGTGGCGGGATCGCGCGGAAGTGCTGCTTGAGAAATATACCGACCTCTACGACTTCGCCCCGGTCGGCTATTTTTCGCTGGATGAACAGGGCCGGATCCTGGAGGCGAACCTGACCGGTTCGGTCTTGTTCGGCGTGGAGCGGTCGCGGCTTTTCTCCCAGACCCTGCATCGGTTTGTGGACATGTCCAGCCGGCCCGTCTTCCGGGAATTCCTCCGGAAGGTCTTCGACGAGCCGGGGAACCAGGTCTGCGAGGTGCAGCTCCTGAAGGAGGATGGAAACCCCTTCTGGGCCAGTTTGCATGGGGATTCCGAAGTCTCCGCCGACAGGTCCAAAAAAGCGTGCCGGGTCGTGGTCTCGGACATCACGGTTTTCAAGTTGGCCCAGGACGCCCAGCGCCATGTGGAGACCCTGTCGGTGTCGAACGCGGAATTGAAGAAGGAGATTCTCCGCCGGCAGGCGGTCGAAGATTCCCTTAAAACAAGCGAGCTGCACCAGCGCCAGTTGCTGGAACAGTCCCGTCGCCAACAGCAGCAGTTGCGGACGCTCTCCCACCGCATCCTCCAGACGCGGGAGGAGGAGCGGAAACGCATCAGCCGGGAGCTGCACGATGTCATCACCCAGACCCTGGTGGGCATCAAGCTGCATCTGGACGCCTTGAGCCGCGAGGCCACGGTCAACCCGAAGATGCTCAAGCAGCGGATCGCCCGCACCCAGCGGCTGGTGGAGAAGTCGGTCGAGATTGTCCACCGCTTCGCCGTCGAGCTGCGCCCGACCTCCCTGGACGACCTGGGGTTGATCCTTACCCTCAAGGCCTTCCTCGCCGACTTTATGAAGTGGTCGGGCATCCGCGTACATTTCAAGACCTTTGCCGGGGTCGATCAATTGAACAGCGACCTGCGCACGACGCTCTACCGCATCGTCCAGGCCGCGCTCGCCAACGTCTCCGAACATTCGCACGCCAGCCACGTGACCGTGGCCATCAGCCAAATGGCCGAATCCGTCCAACTGGAAATTTCCGACGACGGCGAGGCGTTCGATGTGGAACGGGCGCTGCTCGCCAGAAGGAGAAAACCGCTGGGGCTGATCGGCATGCGGGAGCGGGTCGAGATGATGGGCGGAGAGTTCACGGTCGAGTCCGAGCCGGGCAGGGGAACCACCATCCGTGCGCAGATGCCGCTGTCACCCCCCCCCCCCCCCCCGACCTAAGTAGCTTGGCATGAATTATCTGGGCATTTGGCGCGAAGGCGCAAATTTTAGTGATCTTTGTGTCTTTGTGTTAAAAAAAACAGCTCGGTTGGTTTTTGTTCATCCGGCGTGCGCTGCGCGCACAGCTTCTTTGATGAACGGAACCAACGGCGGCACCACGCTAAGCGTCCGTATGCCGCTCAGGAGCCGGGGAACATGCACCGCGCGCCCGGCCAGTTCGCCGCAGATGGTGAGGGGCAGCCGTGGCGCGTCTTCGTGGGCGATGCGCAGCAGCCGGAATATGGCATCGTCGGAATCGTTGAAGTATGCCTCCACGGCGGCGTTTTCGCGATCGGCGGCAAAGGCATACTGCGCCAGGTCGTTCGTGCCGAAACTCAGGAAATCCACGAGTGGCTCGAGGTTCCGGACCGTAAGCGCCGCCGCCGGGGTCTCAATCATCGCCCCCAGCTTGGGAACCGTGCCGCGGCCCCGCTCCGCCACCAGCCGCGCGAGGTTTTCCCGGACGATGGCAACGTCGCCCGGCAGGGTGACCATGGGCACCAAAATGCATACGTCGAAATCATCCGCAAGCTGCAGGATCGCCCGCAATTGCGTCTCCATCAGGCGCGGATGCTCGATCAGCAACCGGATACCGCGGCATCCCAGCGCGGGATTGCTTTCCGACAGGAAGCCGATGAAGGGCGGGTTTTTGTCGGCGCCGATGTCCATGAGCCGCACGCAAACGGGTTTTCCCTTGGCCGGTTCGAGCGTCCGCCGCATTTCCGCCAGCAGTTCGTCGGCATTCGGAGGATCCATCCGCCCCAGGTAGGCCAGCTCGGTGCGGTACAGGCCGACGCCCTCCGCCCCGTTCGCCATGGCCCGCTCCGTGTCTTCGCGGCAACCCACGTTGGCCAGCACGGGGATGGCCACGCCATCGCGGGTAGTCGCCGGCTCCTGCGCGCGGGCTTGCGCCGCGGCAAACGTTTTGCGCTGGTCGGCAAACTTGTTTTGGAAGCTGGTCTTGTGCTCCTTGTGCGGGCGGACAATCACTTCCCCCAGGTCCCCATCGACCAGCACCCAGGTATCGGCGGGCACCGTCTTGAAAATGGATCTGATGGCCGTGATGCACGGAATGCCCATGGCGCGCATGAACAAGGCCGCATGCGACCCCGCGCGGCCATGTTCCAGCAGCACGGCGGCGGCCGAGCATTGCGAGAGGAAAATCGTGTCGGACGGGAGCAGGTGGCTGGTGACGAGCACGGCTCCGGGGGGCAGCTGCTCCAGCGGATGCACCTTGATCCCCGCCAGCGCATTGGAAAGACGTTTGGAGAGATCGCGCATATCCGCGCCCTTGTGCTTCGCCATCTGCGACTCCATCTGCAGGAAACGCTTTTCCCAGCGCAGGAACACCGCCTTGACGGCGCTGCGAGCGCTGATCTGCTTGTCCCTGATCTCCGTCTGCAATTCATTCTTGAGCTCGGGGTCGTTAAGCATCTGCTTATGGGCCTCGAAAACGGCGGCCAGGTTCGCATCCATCTCCTGTTCCACGCGCGTCGCCAGGGCCATCAAATCCCCCGAAATCGTTGCGGTGGCGCTTTCGAGCTGCCCGACCTCCTGCTCGACATTCTGCTGTTCGATGGCAACCGGAGTTTCGGTGACGCGGAACGGATCCCGGTGCAGGAAGGTTCGGCCCTCTGCCAGCCCCGGCGAAATCGACCTGCCGTGGATAACCAGCATGGCTAGCGGATCGAACATGGTTGGCTTCCTCCTCCATTCGGTGTGGTGGTGCCACCGGGTTCGCTGCTGTTTCGACCGTGGCAAGCTACGCGATGCGACAACCGCCCGCCATGGGGTGTAACCCTACCGCCGCCGGCCTCAGCGAACCAGCATTTCGACGGTATGCGCCTGGCGGTCGTCGACCAGCCGGATCGTGGCGTCGGTCTGCTCCTGCCCGTCGACGATCACGAGGCCGGGTTGGATGGAGGCGCTTTCGGCGCGTTTGACCGTGATGTGGTAGAAGGTGTCGCGGTGGCGGTAGTGGAGCTTGAACGATTCCCAGGCGCGCGGCAGCCGCGGGCTCAGCCGCAGCAGGTCCGCTTCGAGCCGCACGCCGAGCAGGGTTTCGACCACCAGCCGGTACATCCAGCCGGCCGAACC
>JBGSLE010000141.1:0-5371 GCA_041740875.1 Pontiella sp.
GACCGTGTCGTCCACCCCCCGGAGGATCAGCTCCTCCGGCTCCCCCACGCTGACGCCGCCGATGGCGTAGCCGTCGAATCCCAATCCGACGAGCGCCTTGGCGCACTCCTCGCGCAGGTCGCCGAACACGCCTCCCTGCGCAATGCCGAAAACCAATTGTCCGTCCGCCCGGGGTGCTTCCCTGCAAATAGCCGCCCAATCTAGGGTTCGGCGTACGGCTTGGCAAGCGTATTCCTTTTCGCAGGGATATGGCGGGCATTCGTCGAAAACCATGGCGATGTCGGAGCCGAGCTTGCGCTGGATCTCCATCGATTCGCGCGGCCCGATGAAGAGCCTGCGCCCGTCGGAATGCGACTGGAACGAAACCCCCGCGTCGGTGATCTTGTTCATGCTGCCGAGACTGAAGACCTGGTAGCCGCCGCTGTCGGTCAGGATCGCCCGGTCCCACCCCATGAACCGGTGCAGGCCGCCGAGTTGCGAAATCAGGTCGGGGCCGGGGCGGTCGTTCAGGTGATAGGTGTTGCCAAGCAGGATTTCGCAGCCGAGTTCGTGCATCTCCTCCGGCGACATGCCCTTGACGCTCGCCTGCGTGCCGACCGGCATGAAGACCGGCGTCTCCACCGTCCCGTGTGCAGTGTGCAAACGCCCCCGCCGCGCCGCGCACGACGGATCCGTTGCCAGCAACTCGAATTTCCCTATGTCTGGATGCTGGTTACGGCTCACGTTTCCCGCCTCACTTCACGTCTTCGTAAAACTTCGCGAGCGAGGTCTGCATGTAGGGAACGAGCCAGAGGAAGCCGATCGGCAGGATCAGGCAGAGCAGCCCCCACCAGAAAAAGCGCCAGTACAGGCAGAATAGCTTCCACTTGTAGCCCTTCATCATCTCCTTGCTGCGGCGGATCGCATCCAGCGAACCGCACTCCTCGTCGTCGGCGAGGATGTAGAAGGCCATCGCGTAGCGGAATGCGGCGATAATGCCCGGAATGATGAACAGGAGGGTCCAAAGGCAGATGAAGAGCTGGTAGAAAAAATAGACCCCGAAGGATTTCCAGAAGCGGCGGAACCCAGTGAAGAGGTTTTCCAGCCGGGCCGCGCCATCCAGCGCGATCCCGAGGAAAAACGAACAGAAGCCCACCATCACGGCGCCGGAAATCGCCAGTTGGACAATATTGACGACCCCCTGGATCAGGTTGATGGCCAGCGCCGGGTCGGTGCCGCGCGTTTTGCAAACCATGCTCACGAAAAAGACGGATCCAAAGAGGAATACCGTGAAGCTGAGCATCAGGACGGTGTAGAGGATATAGCCGAGGATCGCCGTGCCCCAGTTGCCGGAAAGCGCGCGGCGCGCCCCCGCCATCAGCTCCTTGTTCGTCGCGTTGCCGATCGAATCGCCCAGCCCCGGAATCTTCAGCGCACCGCTTTCGCTGACCAAATCGTTCAATCCACCTGCCATGGCCGCACCCCCTTGCACATAATTTAAAGGCGCACACTGCCTAAAAAAAAACAGGAAACCAAGCCGTAAGATGCGCAAGCACGCGCACCGGACCGGTTCCTACGCCAAGCCCAGCCGGGAGCGGTAGAAGGCGAGTTCGGCGATGGAGGCCTTGATGTCGAAGAGCGCGTCGTGGGCGTTGGCGGCACCGATGCCGCCGCCCGGGAAGTGGCGGTTGATCAATTCGAGATTATCCTTGTCGAAGGGCGGCTGGCCGATCCAATCCATCCACTGGATCTTGAGGGCGGAGACGTCGAGCAGGCGGTAGTGCAGGCGGCGAGCAAATTCCGGCAGGAAGCGGCGCATCAAATACCAATCGTTGTGTACGCTGTTGCCGGCGAGGACGGGGCGGTCGGCCATTTCGGCGCACGGCGTGGCGCAATGGCGGTCGAGCAGCGCGGCGATCCGGCGGTCGGCCTCTGCGATCGATACGGCACCGGCGGAGCGGCATTGCGCCACCAGCGCAGGCAGGTTTTCGGCCACCCATGGACTGACGGGTTCCCCCTCCTCCAACCGGATGCAGAGGTTCAAATCCTCTTCGGGCGGGGCGAGGCGGTTGAGCCGATTGTCGGTGACGATCACGGCGACTTGCAGCAGGCGGGCCCGGTCGAGGTCGAGCGAGGTGAATTCGGCGTCGAACCAGGCATAGGCTTTTGTTTGTTTGAATTCGTTTTCGGACATGCGCGGCAGTGAAACAAAATCGCGGGGGGTTGCATATCCTTATTTGGCGGTCTCGGCGGCGATCCATGCGAGGAAGTCGGGATTGCCGGCGGCGACCGGCAGACAGACGATGCAGGGGCAGGCGTAGGAGTGGATTTCGCGTATGCGCGCGATGAGTTGCTCCTGGCGTTCACCGGAGGTTTTGAGGACCAAGGCGACCTCGCTGCCGTCGCAAAGCTTCCCGTCCCACCAGTAGATGGAGCGGATCGGGCCGAGCAAATTGGCGCAGGCGGCCAGCCGTTCCCCGACGACGGTTTTGGCGATGGCCTCGGCTTCGGCCTCGTCCGCCGCCGTCACATAGACGAAGAAGGCTCCGGTCATTTGTTCCTCCACCGGCCTTCGTTGCCGGGGAAGAGGGCGTCGGCCTCGGGCATGCCCCAGGCGTTGGGCGGATAGTCCAGGGGTTTCAGCTTGCCGAGGTTGTCGAGGATGGGCTGGACGACGCGCCACTCGGCTTCGACCTCGTCGGAGCGGGTGAAGAGCGTGGAGTCGCCGTGGAGCGTGTCGAGCAGGAGGCGTTCGTAGGCTTCGGGCAGCGACTTGCTCCAGGTGCCGGAGTAGGAAAAGTCCATCTTCACGTCCTCGACGACGAAGCGCATGCCGGGGCGCTTGGTGCCGACGCGCAGGAAGATGCCTTCGTTGGGCTGGATCTGGAAGATGAGGGTGTTGGGCTTGACGCGGGTGATGTCGCAGACGTCGTCCTGACATTCCACCTGCTGGAAGAGCTGGAGCGGCGGCACCTTGAACTGCACGGCGATCTCGGTGGTTTTGCGGGCCATGCGCTTGCCGGTGCGCAGCAGGATCGGGACGCCGGCCCAGCGCCAGTTGTCGATCTTGAGCCGCATGGCGGCGAAGGTTTCGGTATCCGACGCGGGGTCGATGCGGTCCTCCTCGCGGTAGGCCTTGGTCGACCGCCCCTCGGCATCGGCGCCGGCGGCGTACTGGCCGCGACAGACGGCGTCGGAAATATCGCGGCGGATATCGAGCTTGGCGGCGTTGAGGACCTTCACCTTTTCGTTGCGGATGGCGTCGGCCGAGAGGTCGCCGGGCGGCTCCATGGCCACGAGGCAGAGCAGTTGCAGGAGGTGGTTGGTGACCATGTCGCGGATGGCGCCGTATTCGTTGTAGTAGCCGCCGCGCCCGCTCTCCATGCCGACGGTTTCGGAGGCGGTGATCTGGATGTGGTCGACATAGCTGCGGTTGAAGATCGGCTCGAAGAGGACGTTGGCGAAGCGGAACGAGAGGATGTTCTGGACGGTCTCCTTGCCGAGGTAGTGGTCGATGCGGTAGATCTGCGATTCGTCGAGGTGGCGCAGCAAGGCCTTGTTGAGGGCGCGCGCGCTGGCGAGGTCCTTGCCAAACGGTTTTTCGATGACGACGCGCGTCCAGTGGGCGGCGCCGGGGCGATGGACGAGCCCCGATTTTTTCAGCGACCGCACGGCGGTTTCGAAGAGGTCGGGAATGATGGAGAGGTAGAAAATCCGGTTTTCGGGATAGGTGGCGGTGTCCACCAGCCGCTGCTGCAGGGTCTCGTAGGCGGCGGGCGCGGCGATGTCGCCCTTGTGGTAGCGGATATGCTGCACAAACCGCGCGACGGTCTCCTCGTCCACCGGCAGGCGGCAAAATTCCTTGATGGCCCCGGCCATCATGCCGCGGAAGAGGACGTCGTCGTAGTCGCGGCGGGCGAGGCCGACGATGGTGAAGTGCTCGGGCAGCAGGTTTTGCGCGAAGGCGATGTAGAGGGCGGGGATGAGCTTGCGGTGGGTGAGGTCGCCGGACGCGCCGAAGATGACGATGGTGACGGGGTCGTAGACGCGGCTTTCGCCGATGAAGCCTTGGTCGGGCATGGTTCGAACTCCTTGTTGATCGCGCGACCCTACAACGGAGCCGGGCGCTTTTCAACGCTTGCCGCCATGCGGATTTGCCGCTACCTTTTCGATTTCCGTGCCTATGAAAATACTTGTCCGCCACCTCTTCATCAACCTGCTCAAGCCGCTGGTCTACCTGCTGCTGACCTTCACGATGCTGTTCGTGATCGCGGATTTGACGGACAACATCACCGAATTCCTCCGGGCCGGGCCGGGCGCTCCGAAGCTGTTGTTGCAGTACTACAGCCTCCAGCTGCCGTCGCTGGTCATCTTCATTGTCCCGATCTGCCTGCTGCTGGCCACGCTCTACAGCCTCTCGATGCTCACCCGCCACAGCGAAATCGTGGCGATGCGCGCCAGCGGCGTCAGCATCTACCGCATCGTCCGCCCCTACCTCTTCATGGGGTTCCTCTGCTTCCTCTTCACCGCCGCCGTGAACGAATACACCGGACCGCGCTTCGCCTACCGCGCCCACCAACTGCTCGAAAGCCAGTCCCAGGCGACGGACGAGGTCTACTTCGAGCGCATCCCCTACGAAAACCCGACCGCCGGGCGCACCTGGTACATCGAAAGCTTCGACACCCGCACCTTCACCATGCAGGGCATCACCCTGCGCCAGCGCCGCACCGACGGATCGGACCTCTCCAAAACCGCCGCGCGCAAGGGCTATTGGCTCGACCGCCGCTGGTGGTTCGAGGACGTCACGATCCAGCGCTTCGACGCCAGCAACCTGCGCGACGGCCCCGCCGAAACCTTCCAGACCCTGGAAATGCGCGACCTTTCGGAAATCCCCGAGGATTTCCTGGGCGAGGCCAAGGACGCCGAGCACCAGTCGTCGCTCGAACTATGGAACTACATCCAGACCCACCAGTTCCTTTCGGCGGAAACCCTCACCAAATACGAGGTCGACCTCCACCACAAGCTCACCATGCCCTTTTTCTGCCTCATCGCGACGCTCATCGGCATTCCGGTCGGCGCCCACACGGGCCGCAAGGGGGCCTTCGCCGGCATCATGATGGCGATCGGCCTCTTCTTCGGCTTCTACGCGCTGCAATTCACCATGGAATACCTCGCCAAGCAGATGCTCCTGCTGCCGTGGATCGGCGCGTGGACCGCCGTCTTCGTCTATTTCGTCCTCGGCGGCATCCTGATCCACCGGATGCGGTAGCGCGCCCCCCGCACAAGGCACTTGCACCGCCCCCTTCCCCCACGTATGTTCCCGCGCATGAACCCACCAACGGAAAAACGGCCCGGCTGGGACGAATACTTCATGGACATCGCCCACGTCGTC
>JBGSLE010000142.1:0-5852 GCA_041740875.1 Pontiella sp.
CCTCGTCCGCCTTGCGCTCGGCCAGCCGGCCGATGCGGGCGCACGACGACAGCAAAACCGCCGCGCCCAGCGCAACGGCACACCCGCCCGCACGATAAAGATTTTTGAACATGGAATCCATGGAACGCACAAACTATGGAATGCTGGACATCGCGGCAACCCCTAATGGCTATTTTTCCATCCACCCCGCGATTCACAAGCCCGAAACCCTGTGGTACAACCTGCCCGTTGTTTTGAAACCCTTGGAATCCACATGAAGCAAGTGCTCGTCTTGGTGAACCCGAAATCCGGCATCGGCGGCCCCTACCGCTACATCAGCGCCGTCGCGGAAGCGTGGGATACGCCGGAGCACGACCTCTCCTTCCAGTTCAGCCAGTCGGCCGCCGACGGGGCGGACAAGGTGCGCCGCGCCATCGAACGCGGCACCGAAACCGTGCTGGTCGTCGGCGGCGACGGCATGGTCAACACCATCGGCAGCCAGCTCGTCCATACCCACGTCCGGCTTGGCGTCATCCCCTCCGGCAGCGGCAACGGCTTCGCCCGCCACTTCGGCATCCCGCTGCAACCCAAGGCGGCCGCCGAGGCCCTGCTCAACGGGCGCACCACCAAAATCGATGTCGGCAAGGCCAACGGCCGCCTCTTCTTCGTCACCTGCAGCATGGCCTGGGACGGCGCGCTCGTCGAAACCTTTGAAAAATACCCCTTCCGCGGCCTCGTCCCCTACGTCCTCGCCGGGGCGCAGCAACTCCTCGAATACAAGGCCCAGCCCTTCCGCGTCGAAATCGATGGCGAACAAATCGACTTCAAGCACCCGATGATCTTCACCGTCGCCAACCTCTCCCAATTCGGCAGCGATGTCTTCGTCGCCCCCGACGCCGAGGCCGACAGCGGCGACCTCGAACTCGTCGCCATCGAAAAGAAGGACATGCCCCTCGTGCTCAGCCAGATCCACCGCTTCATCGAAAAGACCTTCCACCTCCACCCGCTCGTCACCAACCGCCACTTCAAGACCATGACCGTCCGCCGCGAAAACGCCTCCGCCATCCAGATCGACGGCGAACTGATGAAGGCCGCCGAAGAGGTGCGGGTCGAGGTCCTTCCCAGCGCCCTCAACGTCATCGTCCCCGCCTAATCCCATGGACAACTTTTCCCCCGACACCCTCTACATGCGCATGGCCCTGCGCGAAGCCCACGCCGCCGCCGAAGGCGAAGTCCCCTGCGGCGCCGTCATCGTCCTCGACGGCGAGGTGATCGTCAAGGCGCACAACCCGCCCGAAACGCTCCACGACCCCACCGCCCACGCCGAAATCCTCGCCATCACCCAGGCCACCCAGGCCACCGGTAACTGGCGGCTCAACGGCGCGGTGATGTACGTGACCAAGGAACCCTGCCCCATGTGCGCCGGCGCGCTCGTCCTCGCGCGCATCCAAAAGGTCGTCTGGGGCATGACCGACCCCGTCCGCGGCGGCGCGGTCTCGCGCTTCCAGATCCTCAACACCGCCGACCTCAACCACGCCGTCGAGGTCGAAACCGGCTTGATGGAAGTGGAGTGCAAGGCCGTCATGCAGGGCTTTTTCCAGGATCTGCGCAACACCGCCAAGACCCGCAAAAAAAGCGGCGAACCCCTGGACGATTGATCGGGCCGGCCCGCTACCGCGCGCGCACCCACGCTTCGAAAAAGACGACGGCGCCATCAAGGTTGCCGCGCGCGTCCTCGGAGAGGGTTTCGCCAAAGTCGTCGAAATCGTAGCCCCGGATCGCCAGCGCATAGGCTTCAGGCGTCGCGCCGAAAAGCTCCGCCGCCAAACCCAGCAACGACGGCGCGGAAACGCTGTGGCTGGAAAACCCCACCATGGGAGCCTGCTTTTCCAAAGGCTTGAATTCAAACGGTTCGGGCGCATTGACCGACGCATCGGCAAACACCACGGCCTCGTAGCGCGAAACCAGCTCCGCATCCTCGATGTTGAGCTGGTAGTTCGACTCCACATCCACCCCCGGCAGCCCCAACGCCCGGATCCGCTCCGCAAACGCCGGCCCCAACCCGTCGTCCAGCCGCCCCGGGTTCCCGTAGCCGATGACCAGAATGCCCATTACGCTCCTCCGCCTCCCATTGCGTAAAACTGTCGCCCTCCGACCGTTTCTGTCAAAACCAAGCCAGTGAATTCCTCGCCCTATGCCGGCTTTAGGATGCTCCAAGCATTGCTAAATTTAGGCTCCTGCACCGCAACACGGCAAGATGCTGCGTCTACATGGCTGAAAAATAGGCCTTGAACCGCTGCTTCAATCGCGCACCCGCCGGTCGAGGGTGTTTCCGGCGGCGTCGTGGAGTTCGACGACGAGCGGCATCTGGCCCATGGCGTGGGTGGCGCAGGAGAGGCAGGGATCGTAGGCGCGGATGGCGACCTCGACGCGGTTGAGCAACCCTTCGGTGATTTCGGTGCCGGAGAGGTATTTGCGCGCGACGCCTTCCACGGCCAGGTTCATCGGCGTGTTGTTGTTGGTGGTGGAGACGATCAGGTTGGCCATCGTGACCTGGTCGTTTTCATCGACCTTGTAGTGGTGGAAGAGCGTGACGCGCGGCGCTTCGATGAGGCCGACGGATTCGCCGCGCCGCTCGCCCTTGGCCATCAGGTCGGTACCTTGCAGATCGGGATCGTGGAGCAGTTCGCGGATCTTTTCCCCGGCATGCAGCAGTTCGATCATGCGCGCCCAGTGGTAGGCCATGGTAATGTTGTTCGGCTTGCCGTTGGTGACGGAGAGGAACTCCTTGCGCGCGGTTTCGGCTTCGGGCGTGTCGATGAAGTCGCAGGCGTTGACGCGCGCCAGCGGGCCGACGCGGTACCAGCCGGTCTTCGGCCCGAGCGAGGAGATGAAGGGGAATTTCATGTAGGACCACGGCTTCACTTCCTCGGCGATATATTTGAAGTAGCCTTGGTAATCGACCTGGTCGAAGATTTTCTTGCCGGTGAAGTCGATGGCGCGCAGGTTGCCGTGGTAGAGGTCCATCGCCCCGTCTGCGCGAACCAGGCTGACATGGTTGGAATCGAACGAGCCGAAATCGGCTAGGTCCGCCAGATGATCCAATGTATAGTCCTTCGCGATTTTAAGCGACGCGCGGCACCATGCGAGCATGGGTTCGATCTCCTTGAGGAAGCCGTCGCGTTCTTCGATGGAGAGGTTTTTATTGACGCCGCCGGGCACCGCGCCGGTGCCGTGGATTTTCTTGCCGGCGGTGGCCTTGATGATCTCCTGGCCAAACTTGCGCATCATCACGCCCTGCACCGCCAGATCGGGGAATTTGCGCGCCACGCCAATGACGTTGCGCTCCAGCGGGTCGGCGTCGAAGCCGAACAGCAGGTCGGGGGAAACCAGGTGGAAGAAGTGCAGCGCGTGGCTTTGGAACGTTTGGCCATAGTGCATCAGCCGCCGGATTTTTTCGGCGGTCGGCGTCAGCTTGTCGACGCCAACAATGCCGTCCATCGCCTTGGCCGCCGCCAGGTGGTGGCTGACCGGGCAGATGCCGCAGAGCCGCTGGACGAGCACCGGCACTTCCCAGTAGGGCCGGCCCTGGATGAAGCGCTCGAAGCCGCGGAATTCGACGATGTGCAACCGCGCCTGGCTCACCTGCCCCTGCTCGTCGAGCAGGATGGTCACCTTTCCGTGGCCCTCCACGCGCGTTACTGGTTCGATGATGATTTTTTTCGTGCCCATGACAATCCTCTCCTAATTAAGAATGCAGATTTAAGAATGAAGAATGGAGGAACTCCCCGTGAGGCGGCACGTTGTGACCCAACGGGGCAACTCACGTGCAAACGGCGTTGGCCTTTTGAATAGAGGCTGTCGCAGACCGAAAATTCTTAATTCTGAATTCTTCATTATTCCTAGTCGTATTTCAGCAGTTCGTACGGCAGCTCGACCGGCTTGCCCGTCAGCAGCGCGGTGAGCGCGGCCCAGAGCGTGTCGGCGGAGGGCGGGCAGCCCGGCAGGAAATAGTCGATCTTGACCACCTCGTGGCAGGGATAGACCTTGTTGAGCAGCAGCGGGATGTCCGGATCCTGCGGCGTGATCCCCTGCGGGTTGAAGACCGTCACGCCGTCGCGGTAGGCCTCGTTGATGCACTCCTCCAGCGGGATGTTGTTGCGCATGGCGGGGATGCCGCCCATCGTGGCGCAGTCGCCGACCGAAACGAGCAGGTCGCAATTCTTGCGGAACTCCTCGAGCACGTGGACGTTCTCCTCGTTGCAGCAGCCACCTTCGATGAGTCCAATGGCGCAGCGTTGCGAGATATGCTTGATGTCGTCGATCGGCGAACGGTCGAAATCGACCAGATCGATCAACTGCAAGATGCGCTCGTCGATGTCGAGCAGCGACATGTGGCAGCCGAAGCATCCGGCCAGCGAGGTCGTGGCAACGCGGGGCTTGCTCATGCCTTCACCTCCTCGATCGCCGAACCGATCGGCTGGTGGTCGTAGATCCGCTGGCCGACCGGCTTTTCGAATCCGACGCGCTTCTTGATGATGCAGCCGACCGGGCAGATGTCCGCCGCGCGGTCGTCCACCGACATGTCGGTGTCGCCCAGGGCCTTTTCGCCGTTGACGCCGATCTTGCGATGGAAACCGCGGCCAATGGACTGGAAGACGTTCTTGCCGTCGAGCTCCTGCGAGGCTCGGACGCAACGCGCGCACATGATGCAGCGGTTGTGGTCGAGCAGGATGTCGGGATGCGAGGCATCGACCTCCTTCTCGGGAAACTGGAAGGGATATTGCGGGGCGGTGATGCCGAAGCGGTAGGCCAGCGCCTGGAGTTCGCAGTTGCCGCTCTTTTCGCAAAACATGCAGAAGTGGTTTCCCTCGACGAACATCATGTCGATGATGTTGCGGCGGTGCTGCAACAACTCCGGCGTGTCGTTCTGGATCACCATGCCCTCCATCACCGGCTTGACGCACGCCGCCTGCGGCCGGCCATCGACCACCACCGTGCAGACGCGGCAGCTGCCGATCGGCTTGAGGTCCGGATGCGAGCAGAGCCGCGGAATATAGATGCCCGCCGCGTCCGCCGCCTCCATGATCGTCTGCCCGTGCCTGGCGCCGATCTCCCGGCCATCAATGGTGATCTTTAACGTGTCACTCATGAAAATCTCCTTCGTTAAAAAATCCTAAATCCCAAGCCCGAAACCCGAAACAAATCCCAAATTTAAAATCCGAAATCCGAAGCTCAAAATCCGAAACCCGAACCCACGATCCTCCATTTCGTCTTTTCCTTTTTTGTATTTGTTTCGCATTTCGAAATTCGTGCTTCGGGTTTACCGGTTGCGCGGGGCGCAACCGGTCTATGCGTGGAATATTTCCGAACGCCGCCCGGCGATCGCGCTGGCCTCTTCGACCGCCTGCATGATGTGGAACGACTTGTTCAAGCCGCCGCCGTTGTCCTTGACGAGCGCGTTGTAGACCGGGCGGAAATTCTTCAGCGTCGAGAGGATCGGATTGGGCGAGGTCTGCCCCAGCCCGCAGCGGCTGGTGTACTTGACGCTCTCGCCCAGCCGCTTGAGATAGTCGAGGTCGCCTTTCGTTCCCTCGCCGTTGCGCACGCGTTCGAGCCGGCTTTTGAGCAAGACATTGCCGACGCGGCAGGGGACGCAGTAGCCGCAGCTTTCATCGACGAAGAATTCCATGAAGGCATCGACCACTTCGAGGATGTCGCGCTGGTTGCTGAAGACCATCACGGAACCGCCGGTCGAAAGCTCTTCGTAGGAGATGCCCAGGCCGAATTGCGCGGGGCCGACCATTTGCCCCGACGGACCGCCGACGCAGACGCAGGCGACGTCCTCCGCCCCGGCGCGCCGGATCAGGTCG
>JBGSLE010000143.1:0-1746 GCA_041740875.1 Pontiella sp.
CCAGCTGGGTTTCCTCAGCTTGCGGCCATGCAGCGCGGCGAATCCCGGCAGCACGGCGTAGCAGTTCGCCGGATCGGGCTCGCCGGCCCCGCCGATTTGATCGCGGAACGCCGCATAGATCAAGACCGGGGCGGCGCCGGGCTGGCGCGCATCGCCCAAGTAACCCCAAGCGGTGGATTCCAGCGGGAACAGGGAGAGTTCCTCCACCTCGCCTTCGAGAAAGCCATGGAGGTCCCGGGCACCTATGCCCGGCGGCGGCAGGATGGTCTCGGTATAGAACCGGGCCGAGGCCACCAAGCGCACCATGTGCGCAACGGCGGGGAGGTCTTTATGCTTCGCTTCGGTCACAAGTCGGATCCCTTCGTTTGCAACTCCATGATTACCATCGGGTAAACGCTTTTTGGAGGGCGCGTTTCCGTGTCCAGCCGGGCGGCAAGCCGGAATACCGTGCCGGCCGACATGGCCGCGATTTGTACCGTAAGGTATCGGCATCTCGCTGCAAAGTCCAGCAACTCACCCTCTTCGTTCCTGGGCAGGTCGGTCTCTTCGAGGCCGGGCCGCAGGAGACGGTCGTCCGCAGTGCCCGGTTCCAAGTCCGGCCCAGCGACATAGTCGGCCACCTTGTCGGCTTCGAATTCGAGTTCCTCGGCCAAGGCTTCGAGCACCAGCGGGTGTACGGTGTTGTAGTTGATGACGGGGTTCGGGAGGAAGGTGACGCAATCACGAAAGGTGCGGAAACGGTCGTTGGGAATGCCGCGGTCGTCGAAAAACAGACGGTCGAAACCCTCGATCAAGGACAGCTCCTGGAGGTCTTCAAGCGGGCCGTTGGAGGGCAGGTAGGCCGGATCGCGGCGCTGGTAGGTTCCCGCCTCGGCGCCATTGAGCCGCGGCTCGTTGTCGGCGTCGATCCAGTCCAGCAAGGTGTCGGCAAGCATCGCCGCGTCGGTTTCTTCGATCTCCATCGCCTCGAAAAAGAGCTTCCAGCGCTCCGGGAGGGTCTGGTTGAGAGGGAGCCGCCCGGATTCGTCGCGGATATCGATTTCGACCAGTATCCCCTCGGGAAACTCAAACTCGGCGATGTCGTCGAGCCCAGCGATTCCCTCGCGCACGGGCACCTCGTCGGTGAGGTTGGAGGCCGAGCCAACGACGGCGAACCCGGCGTAGGCGAGCGGATCGCCCCAGCCTTGGACCGGGCCATAGAGGCCGCCGTCGAGTGCTTGGATTTCGGACAAAACGCCGATCGTGATTTCGAGCGCTTGGAAGGCCGCCGCATGCAAGGCGTCGTTCTGGTTTTCGACGCCGCGCAGCGACGTTTCGTCGCGGACGCGGGCGATGACCTGGACGAGCATCCAGCTCGCCATCAGGATGACGCCGAGGACCATCAGCAGCACGGCACCCTGTCGGCTGGTTCGATTGTTAGTAGATGAGGACATGGCGATCTTGGCGCAGCATGCGGAAATAGCGGGTTTGAACGTGCCCGTTTTGGTTGAAGACGATGCGAAGCCCTTGCGGGGTGGCCCGTTTTTCCTTCGCAGATACGGCATAGGATTCGTATTCCCAAAGGTTGCGCTCGGGGTCGAAGTAACCGATCTCGACATCCTCCACCCAAGCCGAAAGCCGCGTGCGGCACAGCTTGGCCTTGCCCTCGGTCAGGACGGCGGGCGCAAGACCGGCAGCGTGCTCGGTCTGGTCATCCCGGCGTTGTTCGGTCTTTGGCTGCTCATCGGCTGGGAAGCCATCGTGCGC
>JBGSLE010000144.1:0-2598 GCA_041740875.1 Pontiella sp.
TACGGTCCGCCCGGCTCTTCGTGGTAGACGGCATACTTATAGCGCGAGTCGCGCACGCCGTACCAATCGTTGAACTGCTTGAACTTGTGCTCGCAAAAGAAATCGTCGCGCCATTCCACCGGCGCGCCCTTGAGCAGCGGCACCAGCGAAAGCCCTTGGTAGACCGGCGGAACCGGCTGCCCGGCCAGCGCAACGAAGGTCGGGGCGAGATCGAGGTTGCTGACGAGTTCCTTCACCACGCGGCCGCGTTTTTCCACCGGCAGGCGCGGGTCGTAGACGACCAGCGGCACGCGCAGCGACTGCTCGTAGTGGTTCCACTTTCCCGCCAATCCCCGGTCGCCCATCATGAAGCCGTTGTCGGCGCTGTAGACGATGATGGTGTTTTGGTCGAGCCCCTTGGCCTTCAGCTCCGCCAGCACCCGCGCCATGGCGTTGTCGATGCCGGTGATCATCCGGTAGTAGGCGCGCATGTTGGTTTGGTATTTTTCCGGCGTATCCCAGCGCCATGCGTACCGCACGGTGTTGAGGTTTTTTTTGTCCGCCAAAAAGGGCGGGAGCGCTTCGTTGTATTTTTTGTCGGCCAGCCGCGGAGCGGGCATTTCAATATCCTCGTAGAGGCCGTCGGCCGATTCCGGCCATTGGAAGTGGTAGCCGGGGCGCTTATCGCTGTCTTCCGCATGCGAGGCGTTGAAGCTGACCGACATGCAGAACGGCGTGCCTTCCGGGTTGGATTGGATGAACTCGATGGCGGCATCGGCGCACAGGTCGGTCTCGTGGCGCAGGCTGCCGTCGGGCATTTTCTTGAGGTAGGGGTTGCGGTCGATCTCCCGGTAGAAGTCGAAGGTGCTGGAAAGATCGGGCTTGGCGAATTTAACGCCATACTTTCCGGCAAAACCGGTGCGGTAGCCGGCGGCCTTGAGCACCGACGGATAGCTGGTGGCGATGTATTCGGCAAGCACCGGCGGCTCGCCAAAGTTGTAGCCGTGGGTGCGCTGCGAAAGTCCGCTGAAGGTCGTCGCCCGGCTTGCGGCGCAGATCGGCACCTCGCAAAAGGAGTTTTCGAAGCGCACGCCCGCGGCCGCCAGCCCGTCGATCGTCGGGGTCTTGATGAGCTCGTTGCCATAGCAGCCGAGCACATCGCTGCGCTGGTCGTCCGCCAGGAAGAAGACGATGTTCGGCTTCGTGGAGGGGACGGCATGCGCCCACGGCGCAACCAATCCGATGCATAGCAATGCCCCGACCCAACCCTTTGCGCGATCCTGCATGGTGCTTTCTCCTATGCTGTTTTTATCTCTTACTTTTTATACGGCACGGTTCCGGTGGCATCGACGGAATAATCCCACTTGGCGATGTAGGCATCGCCCGGCAGGAATTCATCCCCGCGCTGCGCGAGCTTGGCCTTCAATAGGGCATCGAGCTCCGCCCGCAACGCCTGGTGCTCCGCCGAATCCACCAGGTTGGCCTGCTGGAAGGGATCGGCCTGGTTGTCGAAAAGCAGCCACGGGCCATCGAGACCGCGCACATAGGTGTGGCGGCGGGTGCGTATCCCGCGGTATTCGCGCCCGCCGGAGGCGCGCTTCCATTCGCCGAACGGAACCGTGCATTCGATCAGCGCCGCATCGTTGGACGGCGCTTCCTCGCCAGAGAGCACGCGGGAATAGTCGCTGCCCTCCACGCTCTCCGGCACCTGGATGCCGCAGAGCCCCAGCAGCGTCGGCATGATGTCCGGCGTACCGAACGGCATGTCGATCTGCTTGCCGGCATTCCCGCAACGGGCGGGAAAGCGCAGCAGGAAGGGCACCCGGATCGATTCGTCGTAGGGCTTTTGCTTTTTGAGCTGGCCGTGCGAACCGAGCATATCCCCATGGTCGGAGGTGAAGACCAGCAGGGTGTCGTTGCGGATGCCGGCCTCGTCGAGGGTCTTCATCAGATCGCCGAGGCAACGGTCCAGCGCCGCGACATGGGCATAGTAGCCGGCGAGGATTTCCCGGGCCTGCGTGGCCGTCTCCGTCGGGACATTGGGCCGCAGCTGGATCGCCTCGGCGGAAAAGAGGGCTTTGAATTCGGCCGGCCCCGTGGGGTACGGATCGTGGGGCGGCCCCCACGACAGGAACAGGGCGAACGGCTTTTCGCCTTGCGCATGTTCGGCGATGTAGCGCTGGACATCGCGGGTCTGGGCAATGGCGTCGTAGCCCTTCCACCTTTTTTGGGTGGAGTCATTCCCCGCGTAATAGGCGGAGTCGTTGTAGTTGTGGGAGCATTCGAGCACCTTCCAGTAATCGAAGCCCTGACGCCGCTCCGGGGGAATGTAGCTGGAGCGCCCGTGCCCATCGACATGCCACTTGCCGACATAGCCGGTGTCGTAGCCCGCCGCCTTGAACACCTTGGCGATCGTCGTCAAGCCGGGATCCAGCGGCACGTCGTTCATGAAAAGGCCGTGCGTCAGCGGGTATTGGCCCGTGAGCAGGCTGGCGCGGTAGGGCGTGCAAACCGGGCAGGTCGACACCGCGTTGACCAGGTTGACGCTCTCCTGCGCCAACCGGTCCACATGCGGCGTCTTGCCCGCCAGGTTGGGATCCCCCGCGTGGCCGGCCGCCT
>JBGSLE010000145.1:0-3781 GCA_041740875.1 Pontiella sp.
CGCTCGACCGCCAACCGCTCCTGCGTGGCGGGCGCGTGGGCGGAGGCGATGTGCCACTCCCGCTCGCCGCGGTGGATCCACAAATCCAGCGGGCCAAACTGCACCCACACGGTTTCGTCCCGGCCGATCCGTATCGGCCCCCATATTCCTGCGTACTTCAAGCCATCCTCCGCCTGTTTTGAAAGCCCCGGGATCATACGCGCCCCGATTTCCCGCCACCAAGCCCGAAACGGTTATTTCAAATCCATCCCGCCGAAACCCTTCCCGCCCCGCGACATTGGATTGCACATTTTTTCCCGTCGGTGTCCACAAACCCGGACCAAGCGCGTTGGATGGGCAAGAGACTTCAGTATTGGTTTCTTCTTCCTAGGCGGCGCAAGGCCACACCCCTCGGCCTTGCGCCGCCGACTTTTTCCCGCCCTGCCCGGCAATAGGCTTCCCATGCCCGCCCCAACAGTCCATAACGCCCCGGATTGAAGATCCGGCCCAAATTGAATTGATATATCCGGATAAGCGGATATATAACGGGGCCCACTTGAAAACGGATGGTTTGGCACGATGAAAAACAACAGATTCCCCGACTACACCACGCAAGGCGGCCAGCGGTTTGCCCGCCTGCTCGAACAACAGCTGCTGATGCTCGACGGCGCCATGGGCACCATGATCCAGAAGCACACGCTCACGGAGGCCGATTTCCGGGGCGGGCGCTTTGCAAACCACCCCATCGACCTCAAGGGCAACAACGACCTGCTGGTGCTGACGAAACCGCAACTCATCGAGGAGATCCACTATGCGTTCCTTGAAGCGGGCGCGGACATCATCGAAACCAACACCTTCAGCTCCACCACCATCTCGCAGGCCGACTACGGCCTCGAACCGATCGTCCGCGACCTCAACCTCGCCGCCTGCGAAGTCGCCAAGCGGGCCGTGGCGCGCATGCTCGCGAAGGATCCCTCGCGCACGCTCTTCGTCGCCGGTTCCATCGGTCCGACCAACCGCACCGCCTCGATGTCGCCCAACGTGAACGACCCCGGCTTCCGCGCGGTTACGTTCGACGGCCTCGTTGCCGCCTATTCCGAACAGGCCGAAGCGCTCCTCGAAGGCGGCGTGGACATCCTGCTGGTGGAAACGATCTTCGACACCCTCAACGCTAAGGCCGCGCTCTTCGCCATCGAGGAAGTATTCGAAAAAACCGGCCAACGCCTGCCGGTCATGGTCTCGGTCACGATCACCGACAAATCGGGCCGCACGCTTTCGGGCCAGACCCCGACGGCGTTCTGGTACAGCATCGAGCACGCCCATCCGATCTCCGTCGGCATCAACTGCGCCCTCGGCGCGGCGGACATGCGCCCCTACATCGAGGAGCTGGCGGAGGTCGCCCCCTGCCATATCAGCATCTACGCCAACGCCGGACTGCCCAACGCCTTCGGCGGCTACGACGATTCACCCGCCGACATGGCCAAAATCTACGATGATTTCGCCGCGCACGGCCTGGCCAATATCTGGGGCGGCTGCTGCGGCACCACGCCCGAGCACATCCGCGCCATGGCGCAGGTCGTCAAGAAACATCCGCCGCGCATCCCGCCGCCGCGCGACACCCTTCCGCGCTACAGCGGCCTCGAACCGCTGCGCGTCACCCCGGAGATGAATTTCGTGATGGTTGGCGAACGCTCCAACATTACCGGCTCGCCCAAGTTTGCGCGGCTCATCCGCGAAGGCGACCTCGAAGGCGCGTTGCAGATCGCCCGCCAGCAGGTCGAAAGCGGCGCGAACATCATCGACATCAACATGGACGAAGGCCTCATCGACTCGGAGGCGATGATGGTCCGCTTCCTCCATCTCGTCGCCTCCGAGCCCGACATTTCCAAGGTGCCGGTCATGATCGACTCCTCGAAGTGGGAAGTGATCGAGGCCGGGCTCAAGTGCGTCCAAGGCAAGGGCATCGTCAACTCCATCAGCATGAAGGAGGGCGAAGACGCCTTCCGCGCCCACGCGAAAAAGATCCAGCGCTACGGCGCGGGCATGGTCGTGATGGCGTTCGACGAAAAAGGGCAGGCCGACACCACCGCGCGGCGCGTCGAAATCTGCACCCGCGCCTACAACATCCTCGTCGGCGAACTGGGCATCGATCCCACCAATATTATTTTCGACCCCAACATTTTCCCCGTCGGCACGGGGATGGAGGAGCACCGCATCAACGCCGTCTCCTTCTTCGAGGCGGCGCGCATCCTGCGCGCCACCCTGCCGGGCGTGATGGTCAGCGGCGGCATCAGCAACGTCTCCTTCTCGTTCCGCGGCAACAACCGCGTGCGCGAGGCGATCCACGCCGCGTTCCTCTACCACGGCATCGAGGCCGGCCTGAACATGGGCATCGTCAACCCCGGCATGCTCGAGGTCTACGACGAGGTGCCCAAGGAACTGATAGAGCTCGTCGAAGACGTCGTCCTCAACCGCCGCGACGACGCGACGGAGCGGCTGATCGACTTCGCCGAACGCATCAAGGGCGAAGGCGGCGACGCCAAGAAGGAGGTCGAGGCGCAGGCCTGGCGCAACGGCACCGTCGAGGAGCGCCTCTCCCACGCGCTGGTGAAAGGGATCGTCGATTTCATCGACGCCGACACCGAAGAGGCGCGGCAAAAATACGGCCGGCCCCTCAAGGTGATCGAAGGGCCGCTGATGGCCGGCATGGATATTGTCGGCGACCTCTTCGGCGCCGGGAAAATGTTTTTGCCGCAGGTGGTCAAGAGCGCGCGCGTCATGAAAAAGGCGGTCGCCTACCTGACGCCCTACCTCGAAAAGGAAAAGGCCAGCGGGGAGAAGACCAGCGCCGGGAAAATATTGCTCGCCACGGTCAAGGGCGATGTCCACGACATCGGCAAGAACATTGTCGGCGTCGTGCTCGCCTGCAACAATTTCGAGGTGAAGGACATCGGCGTCATGGTTCCGTGGGAGACCATCCTGCGCGAAGCGCGGGAATGGGGCGCGGACATCATCGGCCTCTCCGGCCTGATCACGCCGTCGCTCGACGAAATGGTGCATGTCGCCAAGGAGATGCAGCGCGAAAAATTGGAGTTGCCGCTGCTGATCGGCGGGGCGACCACCAGCAAAAAGCACACGGCGGTCAAGATCGCGCCGGAATTCGACGGCATGGCGATCCACGTGATCGACGCCTCGCGCGCCGTCAACGTCGTCCAATCCCTGCTGAGCAAGGACGAAGGCTACCGCCGCGCCATCCGGATCGAATACGAAGCCATCCGCAAGGAGCACCATGTCGCGCAGCAGGCCAAGGAATACCTGCCCCTGGAGCAGGCGCGCGCCAACGCGCTTGCGCCCGATTGGGACGGCTATGTTCCGCCGAAACCGGAATTCACCGGCCTGCGCGCGGTCGAAGTACCGGTCGAAACGCTCATTCCCTACATCGACTGGACGCCCTACCTGCGCACCTGGGAGCTGCAAGGCAAATATCCCGAGGTGCTCGATAACCAGGGCGAGATCGGCGCCCGTGCCCGCGAGGTGATCGAGGACGCGCAGGAGATGCTCCGGCGCATCATCCAAGAAGGACGCGTCCGCCCGCGCGGCATCCACGGCTTCTTTCCTGCCAACCGCATTGGCGACAGCGTCGCGATCTACGCCGACGAAACCCGCACCGCCACCCGCGCGGAACTGCACTTCCTTCGCCAGCAAATGGTGAAGAAGGACGGCACGCCCAACCGCAGCCTGGCCGACTTCGTCGCCCCGCGCGAAAGCGGCGCGGCCGACTACCTCGGTGCATTCGCCGTCA
>JBGSLE010000146.1:0-4588 GCA_041740875.1 Pontiella sp.
GACCTTCGCGGGCCATGCCGTGGAATAGTTGTTGGGGGCATTGGTCGAGAAGGGGATGTATTGAAGGTTGTAGGTGAAGTAAACCTCGTATGACTGTCCGGCCTCGGCGTTGCGGATTTCCATCCAGCCGTTTTCGTACGAGGCCAGGTTTTGCTCCAAATACAGGTCATCGCCGTAATCGATCGACGACGTTTGGTACTCGTTTGTTTCTGTTCCGCCGTTCGTCGATGTACCATCTGGAGGCGGAGGCGACGACATGGTCATCATAATCGATTCAGATGACAGCGCTACCGCCTGCTGTTCAGCGATGAAATCCTCTTGATAGGATGCCAGAAAAGTGTCGGGAATGAGTTGCAGTTCCAACCCGATGCTGGACGCCGAGAATTTCTGTTGCGACTCCGACAACTCTTCCGCGCTATCGAGCCCCAGCCGCTCCAGTACCGGACTTAGCGGGGTGTAGCCAAAGGGGGCCAGACTGGTCCAGACAGGCTGACCATAGGCATTGAAATAGGTCAAATCCCCGCTAATCCGGTCGGCTTGCGCCCACACGGTGTAGACGGGATAAAGGTTGCCGTTGACGCTGCGCATTTCCGCGTACATCTGCTTCTTGAGCGCATCCGGCCAACCGGAACTCCATACCACGGGACGAACCGACTTTTCCGAGTGGATGTACAACCAATCGTCGGATGGGGGAAACAATTGCCAAAACTGCTCCTGCGTAGCCCGCACCAACGCATCGGCCTGCTCGATTGACGTGATGGCCTCGCTTGAAGAATCCGTTCCGGAAAGCCCTTCAGCTCCCCGTGGCAGCAGTGTTGCAAGCAACGACGCCGCCAACGTTGCGACAATTCCCGATCTCATGACTTCCCCCTGGTTGATGCGCCAAAGAAAGAGGCGCGGACTCCAATGACCCCAACCAAGGGCGACCAAGCCCCACATCGGAACCAGCTGAAGCCGCGCCCGAGTGGGCGCGTTCTTCCGCCAGTTGTTCCGATGTTAAAAATTTGGTCGTTTTGGTTGGGAACAAACTGCGTTAAACGCAAAATCAATATTCAAATGGTTGTACGGTCTCTTATCTACATATCATTCACTGCCGAATTTATTGTTGTTTAGGTTTTTTGCCGGTTCCTCGGCAAAGCATGACCTCTTCTGAAAGCGCGGATTATGGTTGCCTACATGTATTTGTCAGATATTTTCTGCAAGAAAGTTAACTGAAGGTTCTCCTTCCTGTTTCCCTCGCGAGCTGCCTCAACTTAAATATTCGTCGTTCCTTGTTCCATCTTCATCATTTGAGCGGCTCCGCCGCGCTAGGCCTTGAACGCCGCGATCTGCTTCTGGAATTCCGGCACGATCTGGTGCAGGTCGCCGATGAGGCCGAAGTCGGCGACATCGAAGATCGGCGCGGCGGGATCCTTGTTGACCGCAATGATCAGGTCGGAACTCTGCATGCCGGCCAAATGCTGGATGGCGCCGGAGATGCCGCAGGCGATGTAGACCACCGGGCAGACGGTCTTGCCGGTCTGGCCGACCTGGTGGTGGTGCGAAATCCAGCCGGCATCGACGGTCGCGCGCGAGGCGCCGACGGCCGCGCCAAGTTCGGCGGCGAGATCGTAGATGATCTTGAAGTTTTCGGGTTTGCCCACGCCGCGGCCGCCGGAGACGATGAACTGCGCGGCGTTGAGGTCGATCGTGTTGTCGGCCTCGTGTACGGACTCGATGCGGCGCATGCGCTCCTTGACGCCGGAGAGATCGACGGCGTATTCGATCTGGGCCCCCGATTCGCTGTCCGAAAGCTTGGTCTTTTTGAAGACGTTGGAGCGGACGGTCGCCATCTGCGGGCGGTGGTTCGGGCAGATGATGGTGGCCATGATGTTGCCGCCGAACGCGGGGCGGGTCTGGAGCAGGTTGCCCGTCTCGACATCGAAATCGAGCTGCGTGCAGTCGGCGGTGAGGCCGGCATCGACCATGACGGCGACGGTCGGGGCGAGGCTGCGGCCGATGGTCGTCGCGCCGTAGAGGACGATTTCCGGGCGCTTTTCGTTGATCAGCTGGGCGACCGCGCGGGAATAGTAGTCGTTCTGGTAGTGGGCCAGCTTGGGGTCGTCGATGGTATAGACCTTCTGCGCGCCATAGTTGAAAAGCTCCTGGCAGAGCGCCGCGCCGTTGGCGGAGGGCAGGACGGCGGCGAGGGTGAAGCCCGCCTTCTGCGCGAGGATCTGCCCTTCGCTGAGGAGTTCCTGCACCACGCCGGCGATTTTTCCGTCGCGCTGTTCCGCAAATACCCAAAGTTCCTTCGTCGTGTTCATAGTACGTTGCGCTCCTTCAGCTTCTTGATGAGTTCGGCGACCATTTCGGACGGCTCGCCCGAGAGGATTTCCTTGTTCAGCTTCACCGGCGGCGCAAAGACCTTGCTCACCTTGGTGGGCGATCCGGCCAGGCCGATGTTCTTTTCCTCGGGTTGCAGCGCATCGAAGCCCCACACCGGGATTTCGGCCTTCTTGGCGGCCATCTTCTTCTTGAGCGAAGGCATGCGCAGCTGGTTGGCCTCCTTGACGACCGTCAGCGCGGCGGGCTTCTGCACTTCCCACACCTCGTAGCCGTCTTCGGTCACCTTGTTGACCTTGAAGGTGTCGCCGACGACCTCCACCGCCTTGGCATAGGTGAGCATCGGCAGGTCGAGGAAATGGGCCACGCCCGGCCCGACCTGCGCGGTGTCGCCGTCGATCGCCTGCTTGCCGAAGAGCACCAGGTCGACCGCGCCGATCTTCTTGATGGCGAGGCTGAGGGTGTAGGAGGTCGCCCAGGTGTCGGCCCCGCCAAACTTGCGGTCGGAAACGAGGATCGCCTCGTCCGCGCCGTGCGAGAGCGCGGTGCGCAGCGCCTCGTCGGCCTGCGGCGGCCCCATCGAAACGACGATGACCTTCCCGCCGTGCTTGTCCTTGAGTTGAAGCGCCATTTCCAAGGCATTTTCATCGAACGGATTGATGATGCTTGGAACCCCTGCCCGGTTCAGACGGTTGGTTTCGCGGTCGATCGTGACCTTGTCCGAATCGGGTACCTGCTTGATGCAGACGACTATGTTCATCCACGTCCCTTTCACGAGTTAAAAACAAAGGGCGCTTTATAGGTCAACCGCCGAACGCCCTCAAGCCCAATCGCCCACATCCCGCCCGCATTTTTGGACCGGACGCCTTCCGGCCCCCTGGATGCAAAAAAAGCCCCGGGTACGCCGGGGCTTTCGCTGGGGGTGGAGGTGCGGCTAGACGAGTTCGCAGGCACCGCCGGCGCAGGCGATCTCGCTTTGCAGGCTGGTGGCGTCCTCGTGCTCGCTCATCTGGGTGTAGTCGACCGGCCGGAACTTGGCGATCAGCTCGTTCCAGAGAACCTCGTCACGGGCGGATACGACCTCCTCGTGCGGGGCCTGGGCATAGGCCTTGTCGCCGGAGCCGGCGAGCATGCTGATGCCGGTGAAGTCGGCGCGGTTTTCCCATATATATTCGGCCACGGCGTCCCACTCGCCGTCGCGCACGGTGAGGGTGTTGGAGACGTTGTGGTAGAGCCCAGGATTGGACTCGGGGCGCGCAGTGCCGGGAATAACCCAGTTTTGCTGGGTGGAATGGACAAATTTGAGCAGGTCCATCGCCGACATCTCGTTGCGCAGGATCGCCTCCTCGGGCGCCTCGACGCAGAAGGTGATGACGTCGTCGGTCTTGTTGGCGCTCCAGACGGAGTCGGTACACATGTGCGGGTTCTGCGCGTTGAAGAACTTGTAGACGGGGTCGGTCTTGTTGGCCTGCACGCGGCGGAAATAGCGGCGGGCATGGCGCGGGTGGATGCCCGACGCCGTTCCGAGCAGCAGCGAGGTGGAGCCCGCAGGCTTGACGCAGGTGATGCGCGCGGCCGGCTCGGTGCCGAGCTTCAGCGAAACCTCGCGGTTCACTTCGATGGCATACTTGGCCATCTTTTGCTGCATGGCCGGGTCGAGCGTGATCGCGGGCGAGTCCATCATGCCGGTGATCGAAACGCCCAGCAGCGCCTCGCGGCGGCAGAGTTTTTCGGTGGTTTCGCCGAGATACGGGAACTCGGTGAAGCCCGCCTGGCAGGTGCCGATGATGGTGGCGGCGCGCACGGCGGCGCGGAAATCCTCTTCGGAGAGGAGCTTGGCGCCGTTGATTTCGGTCAAGTTGCAGAATTGCCAGCCCGATTCGATCGTGACGTTGCCCTCCTTGTCCCGTACCTCCAGATGCGGGTTCAGGCCGATTTCGCAGCAGGGGTTGCAGCCGTGGGAGAGGTCGCTGGAGAAGTAGAAGCCGGGTTCGCCCCACTCCTTCTGTTTCTGGAAGATGCGCAGGAACTGCGCCTTGGAGGTCTCGTTGCGGATGAGCTTCACGGAGTTGTTGGAACGGCCACGCTGCGGGTTTTCCACAAACCAGTTGCCCCGCTTGGCGTTCATCATCTCGCCGTCGTCCGGCGAAAAAAGGCAGATGGTGGCGCTGCGGCGGACGCCGCCGGCGATCACCGCGTCGGCCGCGTGCATCATGAGGTCGTAGCACTCGATCGGCTTGAGCTTGCGGCCGAGCGCGCGGTC
>JBGSLE010000147.1:0-5870 GCA_041740875.1 Pontiella sp.
CTCGGCGAGCGCATCGCCCTCGCCGGCCTCGACCAGTTCGATCATCACCTCCGCGTCGTCGAGCCCCGCCGCGATGGCGCCGAACGGTTCGAGCAAGGCCTTCAGCGGCTTGGTGGCTTCGATGTTGGCGCGGGCCTTGACTTGGTCGTTCCAGAAATCGGGGTTCGCCGTTTCCGCCTCAAGCCGGCCGAGCTCCTCGCGCTTGGGGTCGATTTCGAGATAGACCCGCATTTCCGCGAGTCGAGCGCGGGAAGCGGCCAGTCGTGTTTTCAAGTCATCCAGCATAGGTGTTCCGGTGTTTGGAATCGCGGAATATAGCCCAAGCGGGCCCGATCACCAAATCCGGCGTTGCAAAAAAAAAGAGGCCGGAGCAATTCCGGCCTCCCCTGCCTGCACCACCCGGCGCGCTAAGGCGCGAGGCCGGCTTCTATTTTATAGAACCCCTTGGGCTGGCCGACGTGGAGGGTGTCGGTATAGGTTCCGCCGGTCCAGTTGGATTCCAAGAGCTGGAAGCCGGCCGGCAAGTTGGCCGTCCAATAGATCGAATAGACGCGGCCAGAGACCGCGCCCCATTCGATGGTGTTGCCGGCGAGCCGGGTGATGCCGAACCATCCGTTGGGATCGGTGGGGTCGAACCCGGCGACATAGGCGTCGAGCACCGTGTTGTAGCCATTGGCGCAAAGGTCGGTCGCCTGCACGAAGGGGTTGTCGAAATAGAGCTTTTCCCACCAGTCGGGCAGGCCGTTCCCGTTGCCGTCGATCGGCGGGGCGACCGCGCCGACCACCGCGAAATTATCGGCATAGGCCAGCCCACTGGCCAGGGCCGCCGTCGTGGAGCTGATGCTGCCGCCGATGACGAATCCAAAGGTGTCGCTACCGGCCATGTCCCAATCGCTGCCGGACGCATCGATATCGATCCATCCGAGGCTGCGGCCGTTGCAGGGGGCGGTCAGCACCTTGGTGGCGGCGTCGAAGGAAATCCTCAAGCGGCCGTCGCGGTCGGCCGTTTCAAGATAGGCAAAGCTCGGATACCCATCGAGGTTGTCCCCGCCATCCACCCATGCGCTCATTTCGTAGCCGCGGCTGGCGTGCGGGTTTCCATCCCACCTTCCCAGCTCCAGGCAGAGGGAAACCTCCATGCCATCGCCGATGGCGACGCCACCGAGCAGGTTGGTGTCGTTGCGGTTGAACACGATCAGGGAAATAGAGCTGTCGAGCCAGTCTTCCGTTTCCGGCAGGAGCAGCTCGCCGACGTGCGCATCCATGGCGGTTTCCCAGCTTTGGGTATAGCTGCCGACGCTTTTGACCCACGGGCGCAGGGTGCTATCGCCATACACGCCCGCCGCCTTGAGGAACTCCAGCCGTCCATGGGTTTCCTGGAAGAGGGTGTTGGTGCTCCAGAAGTATATGTCCTCGCCCCATTTGCCGGCGTCCTTGGCATTGTCGTTGAAATCGTCGCCGGTTGCCGCGCCAACGAGCTTGTAGGAAGCCACCACCTTGATCGCATGGGCGGGCATGGCGACGGTGGTGCTGGCGGATGCGGGGTTGGCCAGGTATTGCGTCGAACCGACCCAGCGCTCGAACACCTTCCCCGCCGGGGCGGTGGCGGCCGCGATGGCAATGCCGGCACCGTTGGTGTAGGAGCCGCTGCCGCTGCCGTTGCCCACCGTCAGCAAATAATCCAGGTCGTTGCCGGTCCGCAGCACGAAGTTGTCGGCATAAACCTCGTGGCCGCTATTGGTGAATCCACCGATGAACCCACCCGGCGCCAACAGGAAGCGCGAGCCGGCGCCCATGCCCCAATCGGTTTCCGCCTGGTCCACGTCGATCCACCCCATGGGAATGCAGTTGCACGAGGCCGAGAGGATCTTGGTGGCGGCATCGAAGGCGATGCGCATGCGGCTATCCAAGGCCGCGGTGGAGAGGTAGCCATAATTCGGCACCTCCTGCAGCTCGTTGTTGTTGGCGGCCGAATCCATCCGGAACCCGCGCTCCAAGCCGGGCCCTTCGCTCCTCAACTCCAGATTCATGGAAAGATGGTGGGCCAGCTCCGCGTCATCCGCGTCCACCACCGCCAAAAACATGGAGACCTCGGGGGAGTTGTCGGGCACCCACGGCGGCAACGCCAGGTTGCCCACGTGGACATCCATCGCCGCCTCCCAGTTTTGCGTATAGCTGCCGAAGCTGCCGACCCACGGACGGAGCTTGCCCGAGTCGCTACCGGTGAATTCCAGGTGGCCGTTGGCTTCCGCGAGGAAGGCGTCCAATCCTGCGTCCACGTAGATATCTTCGCCCCACCGGGCGGGATCCTTGGCATTGTCGTCGAAATCGTCGCTGAAATATTCGCCGACCGGGGGCGGCGTCGGAACAATGAACGCCCCGGTGGCCGAGTCGCTTTGGACAATCCCGCCTTCGCCCATCTCCACCCCGTTGTTCACCAGGGCAAGATAGTTGCCGTTGGCGAAGCCCGCGCCGCCGAGCTGGTTGCCTGCGGCGGTGCTGATCGCGAAGGCCTCGCCAACCAGCGACCCGTTGGTGCCGATGTAGCGGGCATGCATGTCCCAGTCGGTTTCATTCTGCATATCCACCCAGACGGCCATGAAGTTTTCGCCGTCGAACGCCACGCTGGTTGCCATTTGCGGGCCGGGATCGGCGGCAATGGCGAATGCGCTTCCAACGAGGCTGCCTTCGGAATCGACCCGCTGTCCAAAGCAATCCCACGTGCCGGTTTCAGCGCCAGCCACCTCGTCGTTCCAGACCACCAGATAGTTGGTGCCGTCGAAGGCCACCGCCTTGGGATTGTCGCTCGGCGCGGGACTGGCATTGACCGAAAAATCGCTGGGAGCCAAAAACCCGGAGGGATGGATAAACCTCCCGCGAATTTCCGTATCCGAGACATCCTCGCACCAAACCACGAAAAAGTTGGTGTCGTCGAACGCCACTTCGCCCCCCGTTCCGAACCCGGGGCTGATGCGGAATTCGCTGCCAAGGGTTTTGTTTGGGTTGACGATCCGGCCGGCGACATAGCGGTTGCCCGACGTTTCGCCCAAGGCGGGATTGATGAGCCGGGTGTAGGTCACCAGGTATTTCCCGCCGCCGAAGGCCACCGTATTGATGCCGTCGACCATGATGCCCGTCGAGGAAATGGCAAACGGCGCGCCGCTCGCCACGCCGGCTTTCGTGATGAGCTGGCCATAGACCTGCCAACCCGTGTTTTCATCCAGCGAGCCCAGCTCGTCGTCCTCCCAAACCATCAGATAGTTGTTCCCGTCGAACGCCACGGCGGGTGAAATGCCGGTACGGCCCGTTTGGATCAGCGAACCCAGCTTGGACCCGTCGGAGGAGAGCAGCTGCGCGGCAATCTGGTCGGTCGAGGGAAACCCCACGCCGACCAGATAGTTGCTGCCATCGGAGGCAAAGCTGATCGCCGCGCCATTGGTGGCGATCGGGAAATAAGTCAATTGGGCCCGCGCCAAGCCCGGCAACACACCCAGCACGACCGCAAGAAACGCACCGAAAAAGCCGCCCGTTTTCATGTTATCCCCTTCCCTGGTTCGCCATCCCG
The DNA here is from genome assembly GCA_041740875.1 of Pontiella sp. Classification (GTDB taxonomy): domain Bacteria; phylum Verrucomicrobiota; class Kiritimatiellia; order Kiritimatiellales; family Pontiellaceae; genus Pontiella. The sequence goes on from JBGSLE010000147.1 coordinate 3,566, forward strand.
CCGCATACATCCCAAACGGTCGCAACGTGCGCCTAACCACCAGCATAGTCAATGTCTACTTTTTTACATCAACTCGGAAGAAGCCCTGGGCTTCGGCGGAGTGGAGGGTGGCCGTGGCGGAGTGGCGCGGAAAAGCGAGGTTGGTTTCGATGGCCTCAAAACCGATGTAGACGAGGTTGGGCGTCCAGAAAACATCGTAGGTGCGGTTCGAGGCGGCGGGCCATTCGATGATGAATCCGGCGGGGACGGCACGCGCTTGCAACTGGAAAAGCGAGGCGGCGTTGGTGGGGTTGGTGCCGGCGATGTATTCATCGCCGTTATTTTGCCCGTCGTGGTCGTAGTCGGTTGCGGCGCTTTGGCCAAGGCCGCCGAAGAAGGCGGTTTCCCAGGCGTCGTCCATGCCGTCGGAATCGGTATCGTCGTTCGCCCATTGCCATTCGATGGAGGAGTCCAGCTCTTCCAGAACCACGACCACGTGGTTGCCGTCGCCGGAGGCCGGCACGCTGCCGGAACCGATCCAGCCGGTGCAGGTAAAATTGGTTCCGCCTTCCAATACCACGGCATCGACGGAGCAAGTCACGGCCGATTTCCACGCATAATGAAAAACGCCGACCGCAGGCACGGGCGATCCGTGGGCCGACGCAACGGCGAGCGCGTAGTCGCGCGAATCGAACACGAGGATTTCGGTGTGCGTTTCGGCCACGGATGCATTGCGCACGGTGCGGAAACCCAGAATGTTTCCCGAATTGGACGGATGGGCTACCCCCCGGTGTCCGCAGCGCTGTTCGATCTCCCAACTGTCCCAGCTCCCGCCTTTGCTGACCTTGTCTGTACCGAGCGAATCCCAGCACCACTCCCAGACGTTGCCGGCCATGTCGTACAAACCCAATCCATTGGGCTCGAAGTATGCAACGGGGCTCGTGTAGGGATAGCCCCCGTTGCTAAAGCTGGGATGGTGTTCATCGTAATACGTGCTGTAGTAGTTCGCGTTGGTGTGGTCGATCTGGTTTCCCCACGGATACCGCTTGCTGGACAGACCACCGCGCGCGGCATATTCCCACTCCTCCTCCGTCGGCAGCCGGTAGCCGTTCGCGTTGAAGTTGCAACTCCAAGTGGAGAGGTTGTAGCAGGCTGTGAGCCCTTCCATTGCGCTGCGCGCATTGCACCATTTGACGGCTTCGTACCACGTGGTGTCCTGGACCGGATGGTTCGGCGCCTTGCCTTTCCCGTCGGACGCATTGATAAGCGGCGAGGCGTTGGCGACGGCATCCCATTCGGCCTTGGTGGTTTCGGTGGCATCCATGTAGAAGGCGTCGACCGTCAGGGAGTAGGGTCCGAAATCGGGATCGTTGCCGGTGTTGGCGCCTGCCGGAATAAGCACCACGCCCGCAGGAACGGGGTCGGAAACCGAAAGGGTGATGGATAGGTCCGTGGTGGCGACGCCGGGCAGGTCGGCCCCGCCGTCCCAGACGATATGCAGGCCGGATCCCTCGGAGACATTGCCGCCGACATCGCCGGAAAAGGCGGTGGCCTCGACGCGTTCGTCGTTGTTGGAGACGGCGACGAACGCGGAGAGGGAGGAACCTGCCGGATTGATGGCATCATAGTAAATGTCGACGAGCCGGGTGCCTTCGCGCTGGGCAATGGCGACGTTGGAGAGCGTTACCGCCGCCTGGGAATCGACGGCCAGCAACAGCGCCAGCCAACTAGCCTTGATCGGTTTCATGGCCTTTTCTCCGTTTCCATTCTTTCGTGCGGAACACAAAAAAGACGGTGGCGCCGGCGATCAGGCAAAACTTGGCGAAGGTGTCGCCGTTGCGGGTGTAGAAGGTTTTGCCGAGGCCGACGGGGCGCGGGTGGAATTCGCCGGTGGTGAAGCCCTTGGTGCGTATCGCGAGGTTGCGCTCGATTCCCCCGTAGGCGTCGATCAGGCAGGTGACGCCGGTATTGCCGCAGCGCGCCATGGGGACGCGGTTTTCGACGCAGCGGAAGACGGCGTGGGCGAGATGCTGCTCGGATTGCGCGGAGGGGTCGAACCAGGCGTCGTTGGTTTGGTTGACCAGCCAGCGCGCGCCGGTACGGACGGCCCGCACGGAGAGCGGGGCGAGGATGTCTTCGAAGCAGATGAGCGCGGAGAAGGAGGCGCCGCCCGGCAGCGGCAGCAAGGTGCTGCCGTCGCCGCGGCCGAAATCGACGTCGATGGGCGTGAACTTGCGCATGAGGCCGGGGAACGGGACATATTCGCCGAAGGGAACGAGGTGCTGCTTGTCGTATTTGGCGATCTCGATGCCATTGGTGCCGATGA
>JBGSLE010000148.1:0-3495 GCA_041740875.1 Pontiella sp.
CCAGAGGATGACGCCGACGAAGGAGATGAAGGCCAGCCACATGCCGATGTAGAACATCAGGTGGAACGACCAGAACGAGAGCGCCACGGGCGGGCGGTCCTCGGGCGGGAAATCCTTGAGTCCCTGCACCTCGGTATCGAACGTGCCGCCGATGAAGAGGCTGACCATGCCGGGGATGCGGAGGGCGAAGCGGTTGAGTTCGGCCTTTTGGTCCGGCCAGCCGAAGAGCATCAGCGGGGCGTGGGTCTGCGTTTCCCAGATGCCTTCGAACGCCGCCAGCTTGGCGGGCTGGGTCTGCGACACCTGGAAGCCGTGGTGGTGGCCGACGAACATGGTGAGCAAGATCACCGCGAAGCAGGGCACGATGGCCGTGCGCATGGAGATGCGGTAGAATTCGGTGTGGCGGCCCTTCAGCTCCTGCCAGGCGGAGGTGCCGAGGATGAAGAAGACGCCGACGGTGAGCGCGCCGGTGATGACGTGGAAGTAGCGCGGCAAGGTCGAGGGGTTGAAGACCGCCTCCCAGAAGTTGGTCAGCTGGGCGCGCGCCACCTCGACGCCGTTGACCACCTCGGTGACGACTTCATAGCCCGCCGGAGTCTGCTGCCACGAATTGGCGACGACGATCCAGAAGGCCGACATCGTGGCGCCGATCGCCACCATCAGGCTCGAGAACCAATACATGCGCTGCGAGACCTTCTTGCGGCCGTAGAGCAGGATGCCGAGGAAGCTCGATTCGAGGAAGAAAGCGAAGACCCCCTCGGCGGCCAGCGGCGCGCCGAAGATGTCGCCGACGAAGCGCGAATAGGCCGCCCAGTTGGTGCCGAACTGGAATTCCATGGTGATGCCCGAGGCCACCCCGATGATGAAGGAGATGGCGAAAATCTTCGTCCAGAACTGCGCCAGCTGGCGGAAGACGGGATTGCCGTTTTCCTGGTAGCGCGTGTTGTAGTGGAAGATCATCCAGCCCAGGCCGATGGTCAGCGGCGGGAAGATGTAGTGGAACATGATCGTCAGGGCGAACTGTATGCGCGCGAGCAATACCGCATCCATGGGGGCAACTCCGTTTCTTCGTTCAGGCGAAAACATGCACACTACCGTGCATGAATCGAGGCGGCATGGTTACCGGGATCAAACCGGTAATTCAATACCAATTTATCGGATTATTGGCGCCGCAGCCCTGCCGCGCCGGAAAGCGCCCGGAAGGCGGCGCTACTTGGCCACTTCCAGCCGGTAGAACGCCGCTTCGTGGCGATTGGTATCGACGAGGGAAAGCGGCATGTCGACGGGGGCGTAGGCGGCATCGACCGCGCTCCACGCGGGCGCAACCAGATTGGTGGAGCTCCAGAGCGCATAGCTGCGCCCGGCCCGGCCATATACCTGCACGTTGGTACCGCCCTCCAGCCCGGTGATCGCGAAATAGCTCAGCGGGTCGGTCGGGTCGGTGACGGCGATGTGCTCGGCGAGCGTATGGAAGCCATCCGCGTCGAGGTCCCAGGCGGCCTCCAGGTTGTCGAACGGATCGAAGCCATACTGGATTTCCCACTCGCTGGGCAGGCCGTCGGCGTCGGAATCGTCCGAATCGGCGGCGAGGCCCAGCAGCCGTTCGCGCGCATCGGAATACCCGTTTCCGTTCGAATCGGGGTCGGCCATGTTGGGCAGGCCGTCGCCATCGGGATCGGCCAACCCCTCGGCGGCATCGGGGATGCCGTCGCCATCGAAGTCGCCTTTCGGCCCGAAGCGCATCCAGTCGATTTCGAAGGCGTAGGGCGTGGCGCTGCCCGCCGGATCGAGCCGCCAGGCCTTGATGTTTTTTCCGACCCAATCGGCATTCGTCGACAAATCCAATTGGTAAAACCCGAATTCGCCGGTCGTGGCAACGGGGAAGGTCAACGAGCGCGCGGCGGAATAGCCCGCATCGCCGGCGCGCTTCCAGAACAGCTGCCAGTTGCCGGTCTTGCCGGTCTTGATCCGCAACAGGCAGGTCTCCTGCCCGTCGCCATAGGTATTGACGTTGGTGTTGATGATCTGCGGATCGTTGTGGGCGATGGTTCCGGCAAACACCCCGTTGGAGGTGCCGTTGGCGGGCAGGTTTGCGGTGTGTATGTCCGGATCGGGCGCATTGAATTCATACTGCAACTTGATGTCGGCCAGGTTGATCTCAGACCAGCTGGAAAGCGGCAGGTAGGCCAGGTAGGGATCCAATACCGCCGCCTCGTTGGTGGTTCCATACGCCTGCATGACAAACCACGACGGCCGCTTGCGGAAGGCTTGCTGGCCAAGTGTGTCCGGGTCGTCGGCCCAGATGCCAAAGAGCAGGTTGTTTTCGTCGGGATGGTCGATCTGCCGATGATAGAGGTAGGCCTCTACTTCTGGAACCTGTTCGACGATCTTGAACGAATAAGCCAGCGCGGCGGCCTGGACGGCCTCCTTGAGCGGGTCGCCGTCGATCTTGACGTCGAAGCCCTGCTCGCCGAGGTTGATCGTGCGAACCTGTCCGTTGTAGAGCATGTGTTCCTGCTGGAGGTAGCGGCGGATCACCTGGAGGTTCTTGAAGGTGATGTATTCCGTATTGAAATCGTCGGTGGGCTGGGTGTCGTTCCAGAACTCCTGGTTGCGCAGGTTGACGGGATAGGGATGGATGCAGAGCGCCCAAGGGAAATCGCCCTCGGCCTTGGCCTTGGTGGCGAACATTTCCAGGAACTCCTTGACCTTGCCGGCGCGCAGCGGATTGGTGCCGGCCATGCGGTTCCAGTAGTGGGTGAACGAGAGGTAGATCCGGTAGTTGGGGTTTTGGCTGCGCAGGGCGAGGTCGGCGATGCGGCACGAAACCAGATAGATGTCCACCGCCCGTTCGAGATCGATATCTCCCAGGTTGTACCAGGAATAGTGCGCGTCCACTTCGTTGCCGATCGTGTAGCGGAAGATTTGCCCGTTGCCGCCCGTGGGATCGGAAAAATAGCGCCCCAGGTATTCGAGCCCGCCGCGATAATAGGCCAGCCCGACCGGATCCATCACGTTGTGCGCCACCGAAAAGGTGTTGGGCGGATTGGTGACGGTCAGGGAGTTCCGCAGCGGATTGAAGCGCTGGTCCGGCGTGCCTTCGCCAAGCCAGTAGTCCTGGAGCGAACCCAGGCTGGTGATGACCGTGGCCATGCCGGCGTCGGAGACCTGCTTCACCGCAGGCTTCATGGTGTTGTTGATGTAGTTTTGGTTGATCCCGATCTGGAATTCGTCCACGGACCAGGTGACCGCAGGGGCCAACGACAGGTCGATCGCGCTTTTCTGCAGGAAGTTCATCTTGTTGAGGTGCGCCCCCAGATCGATCTTGTCCCCGTAGTCGCTGCCGTCCATCCCCTTGAACGTTTGGGCAGCCAGCAGCGGCGCGGTGCGGTCTTCCGCAAACGTCCAGCAGCGTCCGCCCGCGACCAACGGGCGCGACGGGGTGAAGAGCGGATCGTCGCTCACGGCGATCCAGTCGACCTCCAGCGCCGCCCC
>JBGSLE010000149.1:0-16841 GCA_041740875.1 Pontiella sp.
GAACCCTTTACGCGGAGAGCTTGAAAAAGTCGCGACTTCTCAGAAAAACGAGCAAAAATGCGTCAAGGATAAAATTCGATAAAAATCACTTTTTTTGAGAGAGCGGGGTAGCGAAAAAAGTGGCCTGCTGAATAGTTACAACCCAAATTGGGGAGACATTGCGATGCGGAATAATCAGCGGAATGTCATGATCCTCGTTTTTATTGGACTTGCACAAGTGGGCGCGCCGTTGCAGGGAAGTCCGGAGCTGAAGCGTCTCTATGAGGCCTCGTTCGGCCAGCGTCCGGCGGAGGAGCTTTACGATATGCAGAAAGCGCCCAATGGCGGGATGGCCGATAGTTTATGACAAATCACAAGGAGGGCAGGTTATGCTGAACACATATCGGGATTTTATAAAATGGGTCGCGCTTGGAATTAGTGTCCTGTGTTTTTCGATCTCCGGGAAGGCGGTCGAACCCAAGCCCAATATTGTTTTCATCCTGAGCGACGATCACGCTCCTCAGGCCATCGGCGCGTACGACCTGTGGCTATCGGCCTTTTGCCGCGCACAGGGAATCACGCCAAACATCGACCGGCTGGCGGCGGAAGGCATGCTCTTTCAGAACAGCTTTTGCGCCAACTCCATTTGCTCTCCGAGCCGGGCTGCCATCCTGACCGGGCTGCACGGCCACGCCAACGGCGTGCGCCGGCTCAACCAGGAGGTGACTCCCGGCCTCTGGAAATTCCCGTCGGCTTTTCGCGCGGCTGGCTACCAGAGCGCCGCCATCGGCAAATGGCATCTGGGCAAAACGCCTGCGGAAACCGACTACTGGTGCCTCCTGGCCGGTCAGGGCAAGTATGTAAATCCTACGTTCGGCAGCACCGCCGGGCCGGTCAGCAGCACCGGCTACGTGGCGGATGTCATCACCGACCTTTCACTGGCGTGGCTGGAAAAGCGCGACCCCGCCAAGCCGTTCCTGCTGATGCTGCACCAGAAACCGCCGCACCGGGATTGGATTCCGCCGGAGCGCTATGCCGCCTTGCTCGACGGAGTCACCGTGCCGGAACCGGCGACCCTGTTCGACGACTACGCCAACCGCGCCTCCCCGCTCAAGCAGCAGAAACTGACCATCGCCAACGACATTGATTTTCCCGGCGACCTGAAGATATGGCCGGGAAAACCGCTCGATCAAATTCCGCAAATGTATCGCGCCCGGAACGAAGAGTTCCGCCGCCTCAACCCGCAGGGAGTGGATCTGGTGCGCTGGAAATACCAGACCTACGTGAAGGACTATCTGCGTTGCGTGAAATCGGTGGACGACTGCGTCGGCCGCGTTCTCGACTATCTGGAAAAAAACGGACTGGAGAAAAACACGATCGTGATCTACTCCTCCGATCAGGGCTTTTATCTCGGCGAACACGGCTGGTTCGACAAGCGCTGGATCTTTGAGGAATCCATCCGCATGCCGTTCATCATCCGCTGGCCGGGCGTGGTCGATCCGGGCAGCCGGCCGGCGGCCATGATCCAGAACATCGACTATGCGCCGACCTTCACCGAGATTGCCGGGGGCGTGGTACCGCCCGGGTTGCACGGTCGTTCTTTCCTGCCGATCCTGCGCGGCCAGACGCCGCCGGACTGGCGCACCAGTGTTTATTACCGCTACTACGACCGGGGATGGGGCGTGGCCCAGCACAACGGCGTGCGGACACGGGACTATACGCTCGTGCATTATTTTGAACCGGACGAGTGGGACCTGTTCGACCTCGGCAAAGATCCACTACAAATGCAGAGCGTCTATGCGAACCCGGAATACGCGGATGTCGTGCAACGGCTGAAACTGGAAATTGAAACGCTCCGCCGGCAGTATGGCGAAACCGATCCCGCGCCCTATGTGGAGAGCGCCCCTGTGCGGAAAAGGCGATAACGAACAGCAAGCCTGGCCGGCGACGGCCTTCGGAGAAAGGAAGAGAGATGCAAAAGCCCGTGAAGGATGGTTTTTTGAAACATTCCATGAAAGCGGTTCGCTTTGGCGTGGCCGCCGTGTGTTGGCCACTGCTGGCGGCCGCGGCAACCATGCCCAATATCGTGATCGTCCTGGCCGACGATTTCGGCTACGGCGACGCGGCGTGCTTCGATCCGCAGCACAGCAAGATTCCGACGCCGCACATCGACCGGCTGGCCCGCGAAGGCATGATGTTCACGTCGGCCCACTCCTCATCGGCGGTTTGCACCCCGACGCGCTACGGATTGCTTACGGGGCGCTACAATTGGCGCAGCACGTTGCAAGCCCGGGTGCTCAGGCCGTTTGACGAACCGCTCATTGCCTCCGGCCGCCTAACGATCGCAGGAATGCTCAAGCAACAAGGGTATCAAACCGCGTGTATCGGAAAAATGGCACTTGGGGTGGCAGTGGCCGAAGAGCGGCAAGAACGTGGTCTTCGATCAACCCATCACCGAGGGGCCGACCGCGCGGGGCTTCGACTATTATTTCGGCACCGACGTGCCCAACTATCCGCCGTACACCTTCATCGAAAACGACCATGTTACCGTCCAGCCCACCGAAACAATACCGCGCGCCATGGCCGCCACCGCCGGGGTCAATGTGAATGGTGTGATGGCACCCGGCTGGCGGTTTGAAAACATCCTGCCCACGCTGGCAGGGAAGGCGGTGGAATACATTGACCGGCAGGCCCAAGCCAAACAGCCGTTCTTTTTGTATTTCCCGCTCACGACGCCGCACCAGCCCTTTTCTCCGTCGGAGCGCTTCAAAGGCAAGAGCGGCATCAGCGCCGTCGGCGACCTGGTGATGGAAACCGACTGGGCGCTGGGCGAAGTGATGACCGCCCTGGAGCGAAATGGTCTGGCGGGCAATACCCTCGTGATTTTCTGTGCGGACAACGGACATAACGCCGCCGCGGCGCCGTTCCAAAAAGCCGGCCACCGCGTGAGCGGACCGTTTCGCGGGTATAAAGCCAGTATCTGGGAAGGCGGGCATCGCGTGCCGTTTGTGGCCCGGTGGCCAGGCATGGTTAAACCCGGCAGCCAATGCGCGCAGCTCATCTCCCTCAACGATTGCATGGCCACCTGCGCCGAAATCACCGGCGTGCAGCTGCCGGCCAATGCCGCCGAGGATAGTTTCAGCCTTATGCCGCTGCTGAAGGGTGAATCCCGGCCGATCCGCGCGGCGGTGGTCAGCCACTCCGCCGACGGCATTTTTGCCATCCAGCGCGGCGAGTGGAAACTGATCGCAGGCCAGCAGGTCGCCCTTTACAACCTGGCGACGGATATCGGCGAAACCAAGAACCTCTCCGCGCAGCATCCGGAAACCGTGGCCGAACTGACCGCGCTGCTGAAAAAATACGTGGACGACGGACGTAGCACGCCCGGCCCGAAACAGGAAAACGATGCGCCGGTGGTTCTAAATAAAACCGGTTTGGCCACTGTTCCGGAGAATTCCGATTCCTGACGATGCGGTGCTGTTTGCAATGGATAGCAAAAGGAAATAAGATGAAAAAATTCAACAATGTGTTCGTGTCTGGCTTGCTTGCTGTTGCGTTTGCCGGGGTTGATGTGGAAGCCTCCACCAATGCGCATTACCGGTTGTTGAAATGCGGGCAGATCTACCCGGAAGGGTGGATCAAGGAGCAGATGCGGCTGGACTTGCAGCAGGGGTACTATCCCGATTACGACAAAATCAAACCGCCGATTGACCAGGATCTGTTCGGCAAGAACAAGCGGATCAGCCCGCGGAAATACGATGGCCGTGCCGGCTGGTGGCCGGGTGAATGGGAGGCCTTCTGGAAGGACGGCATGACGCGGCTGGCGTTTCTAAGCGGCGATGAACAGTCGCTTGAAAGAGTCAAGGGCTGGATGGATCATGTTTTGGCCTGCCAGGATGACGGCTATATCGGAATCTATCAAGCGGGGGAAACAGATGGCTGCCGCTACCGGCATGTTGGAGAGAATGGCGAGCTTTGGACGCAGAGCCGGATGATGCAGGCGCTGATCGCCTACTCCGAATTTACCGGCGACCCTCGTTATTTCGATGCCGCCCGTCAGACGATGGACCTGACCATCTCCCGCTTTGGGAAGCCGTACAACTATTTTGTCCAGGGCGCAGGAGGAATCGGCCACGGTGTCGGCCTGTTTGAGCCGCTGTACTATTTCTACCAGACGACCGGAGACCGGCGTTATGCCGATTTCGCGGTACATCTTTACGAGGATTTCAGTTCGGCAAAAGTGCGTGATAACGATCTGCAGTATGGCAATCTCATGAGCACGAACCGCTTCATGAAACACGGAGCCCATTTGGCGGAAGGGCTTAGCATGCCGTTTTTCGTGGCACTGGCCGATCCGTCGGGGAAATACCGGGAGGCGGCGGAACAGGTATTTACGAAGCTGGATTATCATCTGACGCCGGGAGGCGCCTTGACCTGTGCTGAATTTGTCGGGGGCAGGGCAGGAACCGGCGAAATGGACTGCGAATATTGCGGCATGGCGCAGATGATCAACCCGCTCAGCCAGATCGCGGCCATGACCGGGAACATGCATGCCGCCGATTTGGCGGAGAAAATCGTGCTGAATGCCGCACAGGCCGCCCGCCTGCCTGTGCTCAAGGCGGCGGCCTATGTCTCGCGCGACAACCGGAAAGAGATCGATCCGGCCTCGAAAGGCCAGCGCGAATCGTATGCGGCCACCCACCAGGCGGCGGCCTGTTGCACCTTCAATGCCGGCCGCCTGATGCCTTATTACGTCGCCGGCATGTGGATGCAGGATAGCTGCCATCCGGGGCTGACCGCCGTGTTGTACGGGCCCTGCAGGGTTGCGGCGGACATATCCGGCATACCGGTCAGCATAGAAGAAAAGACCGGCTACCCGTTTTCCGACCAGGTTTTGTTTGAGGTCAACCCGGCAAAACCGGTGCGCTTTACGCTCAGTCTTCGCATTCCGGCCTCGGCGGAGGATGTGAAGATTTCGGGTGCGGAAACTGCCGAGATCCGGCGGGACGGCCGCCTGATGCGGATTGACCGCGTCTGGAAACCAGGCGACCGGATTGTGGCGGAAATGGTCTTTCCTGTCCGGATGGTCGCGCAGAACAAGGAACCCGGCAGCACCAAACCCGATGAATACTATATCCAGCGCGGTCCGCTGGTCTACTCGTTGCCGTTCCCGTATGCGATAAACGAAGCAAACAACATCAACCAAAGCGGCCACTGGCTCTACCGGATTGAGACCACCGACGCGACGGGCTGGGATTATCGCCTGCCAGGGGATTCCGAATTCAGGCTGGAAACTTGCACAGACGGGGATCCGTTGCACCCGTATGCGAAACCTCCGATTGCCCTGCGTGGACAAATGGTCGATGTGCAAGGGATGAAAACCGATGTCAACCTGGTGCCCCATGGTTCGACGGTCATGCGCCGCCTGACTTTTCCCGTGGTAAGACCGTTCCCAAATAAGTAAGAGGTTTCCCCGTCCTCACGTCAACAGCGTCTTGGATTCGCGCTGCGACCAGGGCCAAGGACGCTGCTTCGCCTGCCACTGCGCCGGATCGATGGCGGCGGCGTGGCGGTAGGCGGTCGATAGGTTGATCGGCGGCACCTCGATGCCGACGACATTGCTGGTGAAGAGGAAGAGCCCCTTGCCGCCGTCGGTGTAGTCCATGCAGTATTCGATCTCGTCTTTCACTTCATCGACGGTGCCGAAGGGCAGGGTGCGGGTGACGGAGAGGCCGGCCATGAAGAGCATGCGTTCGCCGTTGGGGCCGCGCCGCGCGGCGAGGTCGTAGGGATCGACCCCGCACTCGTACTGGAAACCCTGGAAGCCGGTGTAGCCCGCCGCGAGCATGTCGTCGATGATCGGCATGACGTTGCCGTCGCAGTGGTGGATGAGGCGAATGCCTTCCTCGACGAACGGCTCCAGCGCGTATTTCGAGTGGGGCCAGTAGCTTTCGCGCAGCCACTTGGGCGAGCACATCGGCCCGGCCTGGTTGCAGATGTCGTGGCCGGTGAACATCATGCGCGGCAGGTTGTGCTGCTTGATCATCGCGATGTGAAAGGGTTTTTCGGCGCGGGCGATCACGGCCGATTCCCAGAAGATTTTTTCGACCGCTTCGGGATAGAAGGCGATGGCTTCGAGGAACGCCTGGTAGCCGTAGAGGGCGAAGAGGGTGAAGTTGGCGGAGATGCCCCAGTCGTTGGGGATCAGGGTGAAGCCGCGAGTGTTGGCGAGGTGCATGTCGTAGCGCGCCTTGATCACGGCCTCGGTCTTCTTGGCGTCGAAGCGTTCGGCCAGCACGGCCTCCACGGTGTCGGGAATCTTCTCGGCGTATTCGAGCAGCGCCTCCGGCTCGACGCCGGCGAAGGATTCTTCGCGCACCTCGCCCTGGTGGTTTTCGTCGAGATTGGTCGGGCTGGGAATGGCGGGCGGCACGAGGCCGTCGCAGCCGAGCGCGCGGTTGGCGGCCAGTACCCCGCCGAGCGGGTCGGACTGGTAGTGCTCAACAGAGCATCCGGCGATTTCGGCGATGGTGCGCGCGCCGAGCACCCAGCCGCCGATCAGGGGGATGTGGTCGACCGGCTCGCCGGCGAGTTGCTTGAAAATCCGTTCTTTGCTGGTCATGGTTTTTCCTTTTACTTTCGCTCATCGTTCCACGTTGAGCAGTGCAATTTTCATGGAGCCGTTTGCTTTTGCCACAGAATGCGCCCGCGATGAGCGGGCTGGTGGGAAGGGTTTTTCCATTCCGTAATACTATCCGCCGACTTCTTGTTTTCCTGACAAGATTTTCCAACACCAAGGTCGCAAAGTTCACAAAGGCAATGAATTCCGTCTTCGTGGCCTTGAACCATTCGCTTCGCTCATTATTTGCTGCGCAAATTATGATTCCACTGCGTTCCATGGCGCTCTTCTGTTAAAAATCCGGCGTTCTCCATTTGGTTGCGGCTGTGCCGCGCTAGGTCTTTCACAGTTTATCGAACAACGCCGCTTTCCAGCGCCTTGAGGAAGCCAGCGTTCGTGGATTTGAGCGGCCAAATAGCGAGCTGCTTGATCTCGGTTGGTGCAATGTAACTATAGGCGTGGAGTTTGGTTTTGCCTCTCCAATCATCGTGCCATCCGACAACGGCCTGGCGGTCGTTGACGAAGACCTCGACGAGATACTTGTCGATGAAGATGCGGATTTCGACATCCTCTCCCGCCGGTAAATCGGCGACGGCGAACGGGGCCTCGGACGCGCCGACGCGGATCGTGCGGCTGTCCGGCTGGATGCGGATCGGAAAGCCGGAGCCGTCGGGTTTGTTGGCGAAGAGGTTGAAGCCGAAGCGGGCGTGCTCCGCCTTCGCGCGGTCGAACACGGCGCGGATTTCGACGGCATCGCCGGGCAGATCGGCGACGTGATGGTATTCCTTGTCGCCGCGCTTCAAGCCGCTCGGGAGCGGTATGTTTGTCAGCGTTTTTCCCTCGGCGCGGAGGGTATTCAACTCGCGCAGCGGTTTGATGCGCAAAAGGCCATCATTCGGCAGTTCGAGTTCACGGGGTAGGCTCTGGACGCCGCCGGGGAGTTCGAATAGCCAACCCCACATCACGCGGCGTCCGTCGGGAGTGAGCAGCGATTCGGGCGCGAACACATTGAGGCGGCTGCGCTCGTCGAGCGGATGCCAATCCAGCGGCCAGCTCATGCGATGATGCGACTCCGGCACAAATTGCTCGCGCTTGGCATCCCATTCGCCGAGATAATAGCGGCAGCCCAGATTGTGGCTGATGCACAGCAGCATCCACTTCGTCCCCATCTGGAAGAAATTGGCGCAGGAGATATCCTCGACTGCCAGCACATCCGGCAGTTCGCGGCTCATGAACGGCCCGACATATTCCCAGTTCTTCAAGTCGGTGGATTTGGCCAGATACGGCACCTCCTCCACTTGTCCGATCCGGTTGCCGAAGATCGCGTAATAGGCATCGCCGACGCGGAAACAATCGGGATCCCAGTTGATGACCTTGCTGATATCGAGACCCTTCGGATTCGAGGGTTTTACCGCGACCGGCTTTTCCCATTCGGTCAGGGCGCGGTCATTGGCAAGCGCCACCTGGTTTGCTTCGGAGCCCTGGCCGTGATAGATGACGGCCGGCTTGCCCTCCCGGGTCAGAAACGCGGTGCCGCTGAACATACCGTGGCCAGTGAACGCCTTGTTGAGGTTGGTGGGCAGCCACTCCCAATGCAGCATGTCCTTGCTTGCAACGTGGGCAAAGGCGAACTCCCCGGGCTTGCCGCCGGGGTTGTAGATGTAGTGGAGATGGCAGGTGCCATCGACGAACAATCCGGCGTTCGGATCGGCGGGGTTGGCTTTCTGGCCGGGATGCATGAGGTGGAAGTTGAGATGCAGGTCGGGCGTCACCGGGGTTTTACGGCTGATGGCCGGCATCGCACGGGAGGCAGCGCCATCGGGCAACACGCCATCAGGCGCTTCGCCGGGATCCCTGTCTTTTTCCGCGCCATTCGGTTTGCGTGGTCCGGCCGGGTTCGGAGCGCGGAGGTCTGCTTCATGCCCGGGCGCTTTGTAGGTGTTGCCAAAGACCGCAGGCACGGCAATTTCGGATTTCGGCAGGGCTGCGCGGAGCGTGGCAAGGACCGGGCCGAGTTCCGGTTTTGCGGCGAGGTTGGCGTTGTTCCAGGGATCCTTGCGGGCGTCGTAGAGTTCCTCGCTGCCATCATGGTAGCGAATGTAACGCCAATCGGCGGTGCGCACGGCGTGGTTGCCGCGGCCCATGGTGATGACGGCCGGATTGTCCCATACGGCGTTGGGATCGCGCAGGAGCGGCACGAGGCTGGAGCCATCCACGCGCGGTTTGGCGGGCAGGTTAGCCAGTTCGGTGAGCGTCGGGAAAATGTTTACCAAACTCACCGGAGCCTCGCAGCGGGAGCCCGGTTTGCTCACGCCCGGCGCGACGATGATGAACGGCACATGGCTCGCCTTCTCCCAAAGCGTGAACTTCGAGATGCTCTCCTTGTCGCCGAGGTGGTAGCCGTTGTCGCCCCACAGAACGATGATCGTGTTGCCAGCGCGGCCCGAGGCGTCGAGCGCATCGAGGACGCGTCCGACCATTTCATCGGCAAAGTCGGCGGAGGCCTGGTACGACTGCACGAGGTGCTCCGGACTGCCGGCGCTGCCCGGCTTGCGCCCGTTCATCGCTTCCACGCGGTCGTATTCGCGGTGGGCCATGATCTTGCCGGGCCCGGGGATGTCGCTGAAGTCGTCGCCGGGCATTGACGGCATGACGACCTTCGCGATCGGATAGTTGTCAACGTTTTGTTTCGGCGCGTAGTGCGGGAGGTGCGGTTTATAAAGGCCGACGGCGGTAAAGCGCGGCGTGTCCGTCTTTGATTTCAGGAACGCTCCGGCGGCGGCGACCGTCCGCACGTCGGCAAGCTCTTCGTTCACCTCGCCGAAGTCGGCCCAGTCCGGGAGTTTGAGTTGGGCGGCCTTGGCCTTCGGCTCGCTGCCCAGCGGGAAAAAAGCGTCGAACGACCTATCGGATTCGTCGTTGCCGCCGCCATTGTGAAAGATTTTTCCGCCGCCCCACGAGGTGTATCCGTTGCGGCGGAACCAGTCGGGCAGGCTGATGTCGTCGGGCATCGTCTTGCGATAAACCTGCGGGGCGTTTTCGTACGCACCGGAGGTGGTTGGCGCGAAGCCCGACAACACGGCGGTGCGTGACGGCCCGCAGGCCGGCGCCGCACAGTGTGCGTTGCTGAAGAACGTGCCGCGCGCGGCCAGCCGCTCCATGTTCGGCGTTTTGATCGGGTTCGACTTGTCGAACAGCGTCGTCCAGTCGTTCAGGTCGTCGATGACGATGAAGAGCACGTCGGGCTTGAAGGCCTCATGGAGCGTCAGTGCGCCCGCAAGAAGCAGGAGGGTGAAAAGGGTCCTTTTCATCATTTCTTCGCCGTGGGTTGAGTGTTGCTGGTCATGGTTTTCTTTCGTGGTTCAGGTTCGCGCGAATGGGTCGAAGGCGTAGTCCGGTTGCGTCTTCTGCCGTTTTTGGATGGCGAGTATTTCGCGCCAGGCGGAGTGCAGGCCGCGGTTGGGCGCGGGCATGTCGTGCCGGACGAGGGTATGGAGTTTGGGCAGCTTCCAGAAGGGGACGGCCGGAAACATGTGGTGCTCGGTGTGGTAGTTCATGTTCCAGTAGAGGTAGGACGGGATCGGATGAATAACCATGGTGCGGCAGAGGTAGCGGAAGTCGTCGATGTCGGACTGGAGCCCGGCGTGCTGCGGGAAGCCGACCAGGTTGGCCAGCCAGCTGGCATAGAAGGGGAACTGCACGACCGCAACCAGGACCGGCTGGTCCGCCGCGATGAACAGCGCCGCCAGCGCTAGATGGCCGAAGAGCAGGATGCGCGCCCAGTTGAATAGCGCGGCGCGGTTCGCGGCGTTGCTGGCGGGAAAGATGCGCTCCTCCCACTCGCCCTTGACGATGCCGCGGGCGTGGCGCACGTGCGTGCGAAGCACTTGGAGCACCCAAAATGGATTGAAGGCGAACCAGTAGAGCACATCGACCGGGCGAACCTTCAGCGGCAGGACGATCTCCAGGTCGTGGCCCTTGTGCAGGGTCAGTTGGTGGTGCAGGGCGTGGCTGGTGCGGAAGAAGACAAAATTGGTCCAGCTCAGGAAGCTGAAGAGGCGGACGAAGAATTCGTTCAGGGCCTTGGTCTTGAACGGCGTGCCGTGCGACAGTTCGTGGACGGCGGCGGGCGGTCCGAAGAACGAAACCAGGGTGCCGTGCAGGAAAAACGCGGGCAGGATCAGCCGTCCATCGCCGGATTGCCACGCCAGCCAGCAGCCGGATCCGGTCAGCATGGCCAGGAGCAGCAACGAGCCGCATTGCAGCAGGCCGCGCAGGTCGCTGCGCCGGTTGAGTTCGGCGAGCTGCGCCTTGTCCAGCGCGATCCGGTACCAGTCTATGCGGTGTCGGGACATCGGGGTTCTCCGGTTGATTGCGCCCATGAAAGGGCTTTTCCCTCCGCCTGTAAATAGCCCCGGTATGCAAAAAACAGCATGGAATGAACATTTGCGAAAAAACGGCGATCCCTCCGCCGGCAGGCGAGGCGTCCGGACACCGGAGGTCGTTGCGCAAGCTGACGATGATTTTCTCGATCCGTTCCGGATAGCTGGATTTCAGTTCTTCGTAACGAGCGTCGGTACCGATGCCGTGCCGTTCCGCGATTGCCATCAGGTTTATGGATCTAAGGATTATAAGCCCGGCAAAGTCCGCGCAACGTCTCAACCGGCGTGCCCGGCCAGAGGCAGGCATCGGAAGCACCGATCAAATGCGGTGTGCCAGTGCCAGCAACGACAGCTTCCGCCGCCTTGAGCACCTCGCCCAGCGTACCGTCTTTCAGCAACGACAGATCCAGATTGCCGTGAAGGATGGTTTTCGGATCGATCATTCTACGGATGCGGGCCAAATCGGTCACGTCGCCGACCGGCGGCGGCGCGGCGGTTTCATAGAGCGTCGGGCCAATCTGGCTGATATAGCCTTTTTCGACAAGGGTGGTGATTTTCCCGCAGCAGTGAAACAACGTATAGAGACCGGCCTTGCGGCATATTTTTTCCAGACGCTGCGACGAGGGCACGATGAATTCTTCCCAGAACGATGGCGAGGTGAACTCGGTGCCGCCCGGTGCGCCGTAACCGGCGATCTTAACGCCGCATTCCGCCGCCATCGGCAAAATAAATTCATACGCATCCAGAATCCGGTCCATGGCCCGCTGGTACAGTTCCGGAAAATCATAGCAAAGATAAAACAGTTCCTCGCGCCGGGTCCAATAGAGCAATTCCGACGGCGGACAAAGAAAGATCGCCAAATCCGCCCGGTCGCCGAATGTTGCCGCCAGGCGTTTCCATTCTGCTTTGCAGGCGCTCCAGTCGTTGTTCCTGACCAGCTCCAAATACCAGTCAAACAGTGCGAAATCCTCTTCGTTTTTTACCGGGGCGCTGACGGAGTCGCCTAGCTTAACTTCGCCAGCCCCCTTTTTCAGCGGCAGAACCCAGCCTTTTTCGCCCAGCGGCGTATTCATATAGATCTGTTTCGTAATCAGGCTTTCCGACTCGGCAATCACCTTCTCCTGCTTTCTCAGGCCGGGGATAAACGATTCATACTCCACCCAGCGCTGGGCCGGATTGCCGATGGATTCATTGAAGGAAATAGTATCCTCGTCACTGAATCCTGCGGGCAGCACGGAGTTCAAATAGCCGAGATCCGTAACCATCCAAGCCGCAACGCCCTGTGGATTCTTTAACCAGTCCGACAGTTTAAATGACATGCTCTGTAACCTCCTCTGCTGAAATATATTCAATTATCCATCCCGCGAATCTCACTTGGCCGGTCCTCCTTCCGGCAGGAGAAACAAGCCGGGCCGGAACTGTTGCGCCGCCCATTTCACAGGAAACCCGCAGCTGATTGGCGTATTTTCCCACGCAAGGGAAAGGAATGTACCCTACGCTTTTCCGCTGCAACGGCGTCATCCCCAGATCACGACAGAACCTTCAGCCGAAGCGCCGGAAGAGTGCGGCTTTTAAATTTACGGGATCAATAAAAATCGGGCCTGCGTGATAACCACTTGGTCGCAGGCGTTAAGCTCGAAGCTGGAGCGCTCGGAGACGAAGCGGAGGGTGACTTAGCTGGATTTCATGGTTAACGATGCGCGGTGGGGCACATCGACCGGCGAACCTTCAGCGAAAGGACGATTCCGGCGCTGGCAGGCGAGGCGGCGTGGGCGGATGCGGCCGCCGGAATCGTGACATTAATTGATAATGATAAATATGAAAATTTAGCATTGCATATATGGAGATCCGGTCGTAGAAAGAATGGGTGCCTAGGTTCTCCGGATGCCTGGGCGTTTTGTGTGGCCGTAGCTTTGTGCGCATGGGGCGGACGAGTAGTCGGCCGGGGCGATGAATGGGAGGAAACAATGATGACCATGGCGAAAAACGGGCTCGGATTCCTTGGCGCCTCCCGGTCACCTCCGCAGTGGCCGGGAGGGTCTATTTCGATGCTCTGCCCCCCGACTGGGATTACGCCGGCAGCCACAGCCCGGCGTTGGGCGGCGAATTTTTTCTGGAAAACATCCTGCAGGCGCTGGATTCCGCAGGGGAGTGGTACGTTGATCGCTCCTCGAAGAAGATCTATTTCTGGGCACCCGGCGGCGGTAATCCGGCGGATGGAACGGCGCTGGTGCGCAGGCGGACGACGGTTTTCAACCTGACCGGAAGGAAGGATGTGAATATCGACGGACTGACGATTCTGGGGGCGCGGATCAACCTGAGTGGGGCCATGAATTGCGTGGTTCAAAATTGTAAAATCCATCACGGAAACCACACGATCGCCTCGGGCAGCGCGTCCAGCGTCCCCCAGTCCTCCATCCATTTGGATGCCCATTCGAAGACGAATCTCATCTATAAAAACGACATTCAATGGGGCGCAGCCTTCGGGATCATGCTAATGGGGACGGCCAACACGGTGGATGCCAATTATATCGGCAATTTCAACTATCTGGGGAGTTACGCCTGCCCGGTCTACTTTGCCGGCACCGGCGCGAAAATCACCCGGAACGAGATTTTCAACGGAGGGCGCGATCTGATGCGCGGCGGCTGGTTCGGGGCCGAGGTTGCCTACAACGACCGGCATCACTCCAGCCTGATCAACGACGACTGCGGCGCCATCTATACCTTTAAAAGCACTTTTGGTTTCACCCGGATCCATCACAACTGGATTCACGACAGCCATTCCCGGACGCAACATGTCAACTCCTACAAATCTGCCGGCATCTATCTCGACAACTCCTCCAAGCAACTCATCGTCGACCACAACGTCCTTTGGAATCTCGGTTGGACGTGCATCCAGATCAACTGGGAGGGTGAAGACCTGCTGATCTACAACAACACGCTCTGGAGCAACCCGGGCTCACGCAGCAAGTCCATGGGGCGGTGGGTCAACGGCTATGAACTTATCAATGTGCAGGTGCATAATTCCCTGGCAAATGAGGGCACATTTGTCGCCACCGCCCAAGCAGCCAATAGCGTGATGGATTTTGCAGCCGATCCCTTCACGGACTTCACCAATCGCAACTTTACGCCGGTCGCCGGCAACGCCCCGGTGGATGCCGGCATGGTGATCCCCGGCTACACCGACGGATTCAGCGGCAGCGCTCCCGACTGCGGGGCCTATGAAAACGGGGCGATACCGTGGAAGG
Organism: Pontiella sp.; assembly: GCA_041740875.1. Classification (GTDB taxonomy): domain Bacteria; phylum Verrucomicrobiota; class Kiritimatiellia; order Kiritimatiellales; family Pontiellaceae; genus Pontiella. The sequence continues at coordinate 14,229 of JBGSLE010000149.1, forward strand.
CCGGCCCGTTGGCTGCGATATCCTCGCAACGCCGCGAAGAACCTCGCAGAGCCGAAACCGACTGAACACCAAGTCTCCAAGAAACCCGCGAAAGGCAAAGGCGGGGCTCATCGTACTTTTTCGTGGCTTGGTGTTTATAGAACGCTGCTGGATGGGGACGGGGGGAAGGGGCTGGCGAAAAAAAACGACGGTCGCCGGTACCCCCTCCGAAAAAGAAATCCTCAACCAAGTATTTCCAACTGCCGGGATTTGCGGATAGAGTGCCCGGGTTTCATGGGGCTTCCCGGGGATCGCCGCAGGTGGCGGCGGGGCCAAGCCGGAAACAAAGGAAGCAGATACGGGGATGGGAAAAGGCCGAAATCCGAGGATCGGTCATTTTGATGATGCGATAATAACCGTCCTGCCTAATCAACTGTTGGCAGATAAGAGAGACACATATGACTAAACAATTCGCTTTAATATCCGGCACAATCGTTGCTTTCATCAGCTCATGTTCTATATGTTTTTCAAGCGTTGAATATCGTACATTTACAGACACGCAGGGGCGTAATACAAAAGCAAGAATCACTAAACTTGACTCCCGAACCGTTACGCTTGAAAAAGAAAATCGTGAAAAAGTGTCGGTACCGTTAAATGTGTTTTGCGAGCAAGATCAACTTTACTTCAAAGACTGGCTCGTCGCGCAAGATTTCCTGTCAAGTTCGGAGCTAAAAATTGATATTAAAAAACAAAAAAAGGCGAAATCCAACGATACCAGTGGAATCCAATTCGAGCATAGCTTGGAAGGGAAACCGCTTTGTGTATATGGGCTATCTCTAGCTAGTAGAAGTGAAAACGCTATTGCTAACGTGACACTGGAATACTGTGTTTATATAATGAAAGAATGTCTAAGAGGAAACTCCGAAGATGAGCATAGAGTTATTGGTGGAACGTCAGCTACCTTCTCAATTCCGGCTAAAGGGAAATACGAATTAGAAACGGTTGGGATACATACTTTTGAGTATATTGAACAGGGAACTACTCAATATACAAATGAAGATGGTTCACTCGGATATGAATCTTTTAGACACAAACATTTTGAAGATGAGATTGAAGGTGCTTGGTTTCGTCTCAGCATGCGGACCTCAAACGGAAACATTTTTATCCGGGAGTTCGGTGATCCAACTTCAGTAATGAGTGATTATTCGTGGGATGACAATGCAATAAAAATGATCCCCACTCAATTGGAGAAAGAAAAGCTGGCTTCAGCTGATGTTGAATTGGTCGTCGCAAAATATAGAGCAGCATGGCTTGGCAAGGACTGGGAAGCAATGAAGAAACTATTTGCGTCACCTCCGCGAGATTATTGGGGTCACCGCTATTTTTTAATGAATTCAGGGTCAAACCAAATTGAGGCAAATTTCAGAAACGAGATCACGAATATCGAGATTCTTGAACTCAAAGAAAACAGAGCTAACCTGAAATTTGAGCTGAAGAAGTCTGGATCAAGAATCAACACAAAATCCTTCTGGTTATCAGTAAATACCGAAGGGAAGATCATTCATGACCCAATTATACATCGAGAGAAGTAAATTCATCGTTATCGCCACCCTTTGGAGATGCCCACCGGACGCCGGATCAACCGGTTCGCCTCGACCATTGATTTTGCCCTCGTGTGTAACAGTTTGTGTCACAGTTGGGAGCTCGAATGGTTTCGGAAACGCCTGAAAACACGGAATATCAAAGAAAAGAGCCGATTCGTTGGAATCGGCTCTTTAAATTGGTAGCGGGGGTTGGATTTGAACCAACGGCCTTCAGGTTATGAGCCTGACGAGCTACCGGGCTGCTCTACCCCGCAGTCTTCGTGTTGCAAGGCGAGTGAAGGTATAGGATTCGCGGTTGGATGCAAGGGGCATTTTTGCTTTTTTTGCCACCGATGCGGCGCGTGCGAATCTTGACCGGCCGTACCGGCTCGGGTAGGTTTTGCGCCCAATTCACCAAGGGGAAGTGCCATGCCGGAAATCCAGATCATGCCGTCGATTCTTGCCGCGAACGTGGGCTGCTTGGCCGAGGGGTGCAAGCGGGCCGAAGGGGCGGGGGCCGACCAGATCCACGTCGATGTGATGGATGGCGTTTTTGTGCCGAACATCAGTTTCGGCCCGGACGTGGTGAAGATGTCGGCGTCGGCCGTGAAGATTCCCCAGAACGTGCATTTGATGGTGACGGCACCGCAGCACCACATCAAGGCCTTTGCGGATGCGGGGTCGGACACGATCCTGATCCATATCGAGGCGAAGTGCGATGTTCCCGCAACGCTGGCGGCGATCCGTGCGCTCGGCAAGCGCGCCGGGATCACCCTGAATCCAGAGACTCCGGTGGAGCGGATTTTGGAGTGCCTGGAGAACCGTTGGGTGGACGAGGTGCTGGTGATGTCGGTTCATCCGGGCTTCGGCGGCCAGAAATACCTCGCCTACGTGGAGGAAAAGGCCGCAACGGTCCGCCGCATGGCGGAGTGGGTGGATATCGCGATCGATGGCGGGATCGACGACCAGACCATCGGCCGCGCCGCCGCCTGCGGGGTGAATCTTTTCGTGGCCGGCTCCTACCTCTTCAAGCAGGCCGACATGGACGCCG
>JBGSLE010000150.1:0-3912 GCA_041740875.1 Pontiella sp.
CTCGGCGAGCCGGACGGTCGGGTGCAGGCGCGCCAGCGGCTCCTTGAGCAGAGCGCCGGTGCCGGTGCCCAGCGCCACGATGAACGGCAGGAGCAGCAGTAGCATTCCGAGGCGACGCGCCCCTTGCAGGCGGGTTTCAGGCGGTGCGAGCGGCGTCGGCGCGTTGATGGCGTTGTAGGGGCACGAATCGGCGCAGAGGTCGCACTTGATGCAGTCACCCGGCGTGATGGTGGCGTGGTGCTTCGAGAGGCGCGAGCACCAGTTGAGCAGAACGCCGTAGGGGCAGAGGAAGCGGCAGTAGGGCCGCGCCACGAAGATGCCGAGCACCAGCAGCAGGCCGCCGAAGAGCAGCATTCCGAAACCGGCACCGAGGCGGAAGAAGCCGACGAACGGGTCGTACTGGCAAATCAGGAAGCCCGATCCCATGGCGACGGAGAGCGCCGCGAGCCCGAGATAGAGGTAGGGGAAGACGGAGAGCACCTTTTCCACCGCAATCGGCACCTTGACCGGCTTGACGGCCACCGCCTCCTGGATCGCGCCGAGCGGACAGACCGCCGCGCAGAAGACGCGTCCGAAAAAGAGCGCAAAAACCAGCGGCGCGGCGAAGAAAAACAGGACGGTCAGCGGCACGCCGTACTGCGGGTCGCAGATGCCCGCCATGATGTTTTGAACCGACCCGACGGAGCAGACGCACCCGTTGCGGACGAAGCCGAAATAGACCAGGCAGAAGAGCGTCAGCAGGAAAATTTCGCGCCGCTTGCGGCGCTTGAGCACGAGGATGGAGGCCAGCGCGAGCGTGGCCAGCAGCACGACGATGTCCCACCCCACCATCGCGTTCGACGGGCCGGGCACATGCACGGGCGGATGTTCGTAGCCGCTCGCAAACTCCGGCATGGGAAAGCGGAATTCGGCGCGAGAAAATTGACCCGACATGAAAAGACAGAAGAGCCCCGTGGATAACGTTCGCATCCAATCCCAAATCGGAAATCGGAAATCGGAAATCATACGATCCTCTTTTCCTGGTCGGACTTGAGGAGGTAGGGATCGGAGGCGGGCACGCGCCGGAAGGCGTCGGACGGGCAGGCGCGGGCGATGGCGCATTCGTTGCAGTTGACGCAGCGGTCGTGCTTGACCTGCATGTAGAGCGAACCGTTCCCAAACACATCGCACCCCTTCACGCAGACGCCGCAGCCGATGCAGAGATCCTCGATGATCGTGTACTGGTAGTAGGGCATCTCGATGAAGGTGCGCTTGATGGCGGCCGTCGGGCAGAGCTGGTTTTCCGCGCCGGTGTTGCGTCCTTTGGCGTCGGGGCGCAAGTAGCCGCCGCAGAGGTCGCAGTAGCCGCAGATGGAATAGGAGTGGAAACACTTTACGGCGGAGGGCGCGAGAACGCAATGGGTGGCGCAGCGGCCGCACTGCGTGCATTTTTCCGGATCGATCTGCCAGACCAGCCGGGGCGAACGACTGCGCGCGGCGGACATCACCGCCCCACCGACCAGCACCGCCGCCGCTCCGCGCACAAAATCGCGCCGTCCGTTTTTCCTGGGCTCTTTCATTTGATCCCCAACGCGCATTTTCCGTGTTTGAATTTCTCGCACCGCCCGCATTGATCGGTGCAGCTAAACTTGTTTTTCCGCGAAACCAAAACCGCGCCGAAGCCGACGATTCCGAGCAACGCAGCATGGCGGGCGCATCGTTTTAAAACATCTTCGCGTTTCATTTTTTCTCCTCGAAAACACGAACCTGGTTGCGGCTGGGATCGAGCACATAAATGCGCCCATCCGCCACGGCGACATCCAGTCCGGTGACGCCTTCGTCGAACTGGTCCGGAGCGGCGACGACGCAGCGCAACGAGCCGTCGAGGTTATGAATCTTCACGCGCGGCAACCCTTTTTCGGCGGTGACGAACGCGCCGTCCGGCAGCAGCGCAAAATGCGCCGGATTGCAGCAGCCGCTGAAGCCGTCGATGCCGAACGAGCTTTTTTCCCAGTGTGAAAGCGGCATGCCGTCCGGGCGGTAGTTTTCAAGCGCGTGGTGGCCGGGGTTCACCGCCCAGAGCGAGCCGTCAGCCCGGCTGATCGCAAGATCGAAAAACGGGCTCGGAATAAAGAAGCCGCGCACGCCGTTGGCCCAGTCCTGTTGGCCCATCTCCAACGGTTCGCCGCCCTCTATTCCATAGCGCCAAATACGGCGGCTACCGGCGTCGGCCACATAGACATACCATTCGTCCACCGCGATCGAGGTCAGGTAGGCTTTTTCGCCGGGGGCTGGCCAAACGGTTTTTTTGCCGTCGCTGGAAATCACATCGACGTGGTCGCGCATGCCGGCATAGACCACGCCGTCGTCGTCGATCGCAAGGCACCCCGGCGCACCATCCACTTGCAACAGGCCATGGCCGATGATTTCGATGGCATGTTCCCCGGCGACATAGAGGGTGCCCGACGGCGAAACCGCAAGCGCCGACAGATTGGATATCGATGGAACGATCGGTTCCAGCTCGCGGTAGCGGATCAGGGCGGGATCGACCTTGCGGTATTCATCCAGCGAATAGTCGAAGCTTTTGCCCAGCTCGGCGCGGCGGCTTTGGCCAAGGTAGATGCCTGCGCCCAGCACCAGCGCCATCAAGGCGACAAACCAGATCCAGTTTTTGGTGGTTGCCTTCATTTGCCCTCTCCCACTTCGATGCAGACCATGCGGGTCGAATCGCGCAGCAGCATGCGCGTTCCGGCGAGGGCGATGGGGCCCCACGCGTCGTGGCCATCGAGCACCTTGTGCTGCGCAAGCGGCTCGTAGCCGGTCTTGCTGTAGTTGAACATGGTCAGCGTGCCGTCGTCGTCGAGCACGTAGAATTTGCCATCGGCCAGTAAAAACGGTCCGAGCCCGAAACGGGCGGTCTTGCCGCTGCTCCAAACCAGTCCGCCACCGGCGGGGTCGTAGCAGACAAACTGCTGTTTGAGCGCCCCGCCGTCTTTGGGCATGATGCCATAGAGCAGGCCATCGTACAGGATCGGCGTCTGTTGCTCGCAGGTGAGCCAATCCTTCGGGCCGTTCTGGGCGATTTGCCGCGCGGAAAAACCTGCGTCGCTCTTTTCTATCTGTACTAGCAGGCTGCCTGCGCCATAGCCGGCGGCGATGTGGATCCGGTTTCCGGGGAGCGCCACCGGCGAGGGCGCGATGACGGAGGCGTTCCAAGGGATTTCCCATCGCAACGTTCCATCCTTGGAAACACCCACCAACCCGCCGACGGCGGCATAGACATACATGGCTTCGCCGTGCAGCACCATCGGCATGACCGACGAGTGCGACATTTTCCAGCCCTTGGGATTGGGAGTCTGCCACACCACGTCGCCCGTCGCGCAATCGACGGCCATCAACAGCGCATCGGGCCCGGCCGGCGCGAGTATGGCGCGGCCGTTTTCAATCAAAGGACACTGGCCGGTGAACCAGAGCGGCTCGGTGGTACCCTGTTCCTTTTGCAGGTCGATGCCCCAGCGGAAGTCTCCTGTTTTGGTTTCGACGCACGAGACGTGGCAGCGCGGGCCGACGGTGACGATGCACTCCTCCGTGACGGCGGGAATGGTGCGCGAAAGGCCGTGGTTGCGCTTGGCCGGCAGTTCGTAGGAGCGCCGCCAGATCTCTTTCCCGTCGGCCAGCGAAAAGCAGCGCAGGGCGTCGGAGCGCGAGGCCTCGTCGTAATCGAATAGGTAAACGCACCCGTTGAATACGGCCGGCGCGGCGTGGCCCTCACCCAGTTCGACCGACCAGAGGATTTCCGGTCCCGTCACCGGCCAACGATTCGCCAGCTGGACGTCCGTCTTGGCGATGTTGTCGGAATCCGGACCGCGGAAGCGCGGCCAGTGGCCCGGCAAATCCGACGGAACGCCATCGAAGGTTTGGAGCGTGCCGGCG
>JBGSLE010000151.1:0-1923 GCA_041740875.1 Pontiella sp.
CCGAACATCCTGTGGCTGACCTTCGAGGACACCAGCGCCTACGAATTCGGCTGCTATGGCAACCCGCACGCCAAGACGCCCAACTTCGACCGCCTGGCGGGGCAGGGGATCCAGTTCATGCGGGCGTGGTCGACCGCGCCGCACTGCTCGCCGGCGCGCTCGACGCTCATCACCGGCTGCTACGCCACCACCTACGGCATGGACAACCACCGGCGGCGCTGGGATACGCCCGCCGGCATCTTCTATCCCGAACTGCTGCGCAAGGCGGGCTACTACTGCACCAACAACAACAAGACCGACTACAACACCACCCGCGACAACAAGGCGATGTGGGACGATTGCTCCGTCACGGCGAGCTACAACAGCCCCAACCGCAAAAAGGACCAGCCGTTTTTCGCCGTCTTCAACGCCGGCATGACCCACATGAGCCGCCTCACCAGCGTCACCCTCGAAGGCCGCCGCGATTTTTCCAAGGAGGGGCTCGATCCCGCCGCGTTGGCGCTGCCGCCGCATGTGCCGGATCTCGCGGAAACCCGCTCGGACTACGCCTTCCACCTCGAAGGGGTGCAGGATGTCGATGCGTGGATCGGGCTGTTCCTGAAGGATCTGGCGGAACGGGGCTTGGCCGAAGACACCATCATTTTTGTCTATTCCGACCATGGCGGCTGCCTGCCGCGCGGCAAGGGCTTCCTCTTTGAAAGCGGACTGCGGGTGCCGATGGCCATCTATCTCCCGCCCAAGTACCAAAACCTCGCCAAGCTCAAGCCCGGCACCAAGACCGACCGCCTCGTCGGCTTCGTCGATCTCGCGCCGACGCTGCTCAGCCTAGTGGGGATCAAGCCGCCGGCGTCGATGCAGGGCCGCGCGTTCCTCGGCCCCTACGAAACGCCACCGCGCCAGCTCCAGTTCGCCTTCCGCGCCAACCAGGAAAACCATTACGATCCCTGTCGCGCCGCGACCGACGGACGCTGGAAATACCTCCGCTCCTACCTGCCCAACCGACCCTATTGCCTGCGCAATACGTTCCAGTGGCAGATGCCCGCCAATCTCGGCTGGGACGGCTATGCGCTTGCCCACCGCACCCCCGAGCGCGCGGCGGAGCACCCCGAATGGCTCCAGCCCTTCGCCTCCAAACCCGCCGAGGCGCTCTACGACCTCGACGCCGATCCGTACGAACTGAACAACCTGGCCGACAACCCCGCGCACCGCCAAACCCTCGAAAAGATGCGCGCGGCCGTTTCAGCCCATCTGCGCGAAACCGGGGATTTGGGCTTTTTCCCGCCAACCACCAAAACCAAGGGCGAGGGCGTGGCGCTCTACGATTGGGTGCGGGAGCAAAAATACGATCTCGATGCGTTGATCACCGCCGCCGAAACGGCCTCGCTACCGAAGGACGGCGACGTGGCGAAGCTGGTCGGATATCTGGGCAGCCCGCATGCGGAGGTCCGTTTCTGGGGAGCCCATGGATTGGCGCTCTTGGCGGCGGGTGGACGGCTATCCGGTTGCCCGGAGCCGTTGAAGGCCGCCATTGGCGACGCCGATGCGTTCGTGGCGGCCGCCGCCGCGGAGTCCTGCTGCTTTGCCGGAGCTCCCGAGCTTGGAATCCCCGCGCTCGTCAAGGGGCTGGCGACGCGGACGGGTGAAGATCGCGATCCGTTCCATTCGGCGCTGGAGACCTTGACCTGGCACCCCTCGCAATTGGCGCTGCTCTCGCAACACGCCGCCGAAATTGAGGCGGCGGGCGGTTTCCCGGCCAAATCGGTGGCGGTCAACCTCGGGCAGATTCCGCTCGAACAGCTCTACTCCGCCAAGGACCGGAAGGCGGGCATCAAACTCAACGAGGACCGCCGCAAGATAAAGCCGACCCCGTGAGGTCTCGATACGCGGAACTGCAAGGTTGTTCGGTAATGTAGGACAGTGCTT
>JBGSLE010000152.1:0-7117 GCA_041740875.1 Pontiella sp.
AATACGACCTGGGCGTCGCGACCAACCTCGCCGGCGGGGCGTGGGTCAACTGGGCGCATTGGATTGCCGGGGTCGGGCCCGAAGCCTTCGGCCCGGGTTTCGACGCAGTGACCAACCATCTTTCGCTCGACAACGCATTCAAGCAGCGCTTCATCCGGCTGGAGATAAGCAACCATTAACGCATGGGTGAAAAAATGACGCGCATAGGCATCGCCGCAATCCTGCTTCTGCCCGGGTGGCTTTCGGCGCAATCCGGGCTGGGCATGTGGAGCTGGTCGGAAGAGGGCTTTGCCACGGAAGGCGCCCGCATGGAGATGCTGGATTATTGCGGGCGCGAGGGCATTTCCCACATCGACCAGCATGTGGGCATTCGGGCAGGGAAGCTGCAAAACGGCGAGGCATTGACTGCATTGGTCGCCGAAGCCGCGAAACGCAACATCACGGTCAATGCGCTGCGGGGCGACAAGGAGATGTTCTTCGCCAAAAACCACACGCGCACGATGGAGGATCTGGAAATCCTTGTGGCGTTCAACCAATCGCTGCCCCAACACGCCCGGTTTGCCGGGATCAAGTTCGATGTCGAACCCTACCTGACCCCGGAATGGAAGGCGGGCGGCGAGCAGCGCATGCAGGTGATCCTCGACTACCTGACCTTTCTCCAGCATGCCAAGCAACGGCTCGACCAATCCGCGCCCGAGGTTGAGCTCTCCGTGGACATTCCCTTCTGGTGGGACAAGCCCATATATGACATTGAATTCAATGGCGCATCCAAGCGGCTGGTCCACCATATCCAGGATGCGGTCGATTGGATCGGCATCATGTCCTACCGGCGCGATCCGCAGGAAGTCCTCAAGCTGGTCGAAGCCGAACGCGCCTACGCCGTGGAAACGAAGCGGCCCCGCTCCGTCGCGCCCACCCTGGAAACCGGCAAGATTTCCGGCAGCGAAGCCAAGACCAGTTTCGGCGGGGTTCCCCCGGATGTTTTCCGGCAGGCGCTCGAAGAACTCCGGCGTTCCGTCGCGGACGACCCCGCCGTCCGCTTGATCATGCTGCATCACTACGGAAGCCTCCGCACCTACCTTGCGGAGGATAACGGGTGAGAAGCCGCAACGCCCGCTCCGCCGTTCCATTTTGCGCCATCCGCCCGCCACATTCCCTTCCCATCATCACGAGTCATTATCGTGATTGAATTCACCTGCTTTTCATACGGGTTTTGCACCGGGCAAATAGAGTGATTTATCGCTTGCTTAAAGATAAATATTTATATATTGGATTTGTCAGGTTAGGGCGGGTTGGATGGGTTTTTCGTTTGGAATGGCGGTCGAATGCGAGCCCGTCGCAACCAACCAAAAAAGGGAATGAAATGGAAAACAAACCTAACAGGTCTCTGTTGTGCCCCCAGGGGAATGGTTGTTTGAAACGAGAACCAACACCTAAAACAGAACGGTCTCCTTCGATATGAAATCGATCATGGTACGTAGTGCTGCCGTATTGACCTTGGGGCTTGGCCTTGCCCGATCCTCGTTTGGATATTCTGTCAATGTGGATTTTGCCCGGGATGAAACCGGTCCCTTGGGTGGCTTGCCCGATGTGTTGTGTACTTCCGTGGGGCCAGCCCCCGATGGAGGAACGGTTTGGAACGATTATTCCATTGCGCTGGACGGGGTCGACAGTACGATTCCAACCGGCTATTCGGTCAGCAATCTCCTGGATTCGAGCGGTGCTGCAACGGCCATTGGCGTAACCATGTCGAGCGGATGGTACCGCGTCTTTAACGGGACTCCTGCCAACGCCCTGCTGAAGGAGTGGGCGTTCGCGCGAAATTCAACGGGGATCGTCACCGTCAGCGGGTTGGATCCTTTGGCCACCTATGATATCCATCTGATCGGTTCCGGGGGTTACCCTACGGACTTCATGATCGGCGGAACGACCAAGGCCGTGACCGGTGCCTTCGCTGAATCGAATATCGCGCTCTGGACGGAAAACAACCAATATGTGGTTTTCTCGGGGCTTTCTCCGGACGGCGGCGGAATCATCTCAATCAGCGTTGAGGCCCATGGCAGCGGCTCGGACGGAGCCCTTGCCGCCATGCAGATCAGCACGTCCGGGCCGGCGCCTCACGTGGTCAACTTCCTCTATCCCGACGCGGTGGCCTCCACCGGCGGGCAGTTCGGCGATTCCTACGCGCCGGCCAATTTGATGAACGATGGATTCACCAGCCCGTCGAACACGATTTCCACGACGTCCGACTACTTGGCGGCAGGCCACAACTATGCCACCGCCTCCGGCACGACCGGGGACTTTGACATTACGTTCGATTTTTCGGTTCCGACCGCCGTGGACGGGTTGCATGTCTGGAACTATGCCTACCGCAACGGGACAAGCGGCGCGGCGTCGACGAATGCCGGCGTCAACGCGTACACCCTGACCTTCTACAGCGCACCCGGCGGCACCGGCTCCGCCATTGGCGGAGCCTACGCCGGCAACCTCGCGGCCGTGCCGTGGAACGCGGACAACCCGGCCGAATCCGTCTACTTCGACACGGCCTACGAAGGGGTTCGTTCGGTGGTCATGCACGTCCTCTCCAACCACGGCGGTACCGCCTTCGCCGGCATGAACGAACTCGCTTTCAACGGGGTGCCCTCCGTTATGACACCCTACATCGATGCCTTCACCGGCTCCGTCGCATTTGCGCAAAGCCCCGAACCGCTTTTCCTGGAGTGGTCCGTGGTCGGGGAGGCCGCTTCGCTCTCCATCGCCCCCGGCATCGGCGACGTCCTATCCCTGACCACCAACGGCGCCGGCCGCATCCAGGTTGCGCCGTTGGGCGAGCAAACCTACACCCTTACGCTCAACGGGACGGTGCAGCAGACCGTTTCGGTGGTAGGGCTGCCCACCAAGGAAAAACTCCATCTCTACCTGCTCATCGGCCAGTCGAACATGCAGGGCGCTGGCGCCCCCTACAGCGCCACGCTCGATGCGCCCCATCCGCGCGTGGTCAAGTTTGGCAGCCGCAACCTGATGGAGCCGGTGTTCGTCAAGGGCAGCCACAACCTGACCTTGCTGGGAACCAGCAATTCGGGGATCGGCATGGGCATCGAGTTCGGCAAAACGATGCTCGCAAGCCAGAGCGACCCGGACGTGGTCATTGGCTTGATCAACCATGCGCTCGGATCCACCGCCATCCAATGGTGGGCGCCGGGCGTGCCGAACAACAAATGGGTCAATCCGGCCACCGGCGAGGACTACTATCTCTACGACGAAGCGGTGCAACGCGTAAACGATGCCCGGCAGTATGGCGTGCTTAAGGGCGTGCTGTGGCACCAGGGCGAATACAACTGCGGCACCCAAACCAACCCCGATTCCGATCCCGACGGCTATGCGGCCAGGCTCCAGGCCTTGGTCGACAACCTGCGCGGCAGTTTCGGGAATCCTGCGCTGCCGTTCGTCTGCGGCAAGTTTGTTCCCGCCAGCTGGGTGGATGCCGGCGGAACCACCAACTATTTTACAGGACTGACCTACCGCGCAACGGTCGAAGGGGCGATGGTCGACCTGCCGAACCACCGCAACAATACCTTCTGCGTCGACAACAATGGGTTGCGCGGGCGGGCCGACCAGCTGATCCATTTCGACTCCTACTCCCAGCGCCTGCTGGGCCAGCGCTATGCGGCGGCGATGGCGGGTTTCTACGCCGATCCCTACCGCCTCTATCTCGGCGGGTTTTTGACGCCTGCCGAAATGGCGGATGCGTTGCGCACCGATCCTGCGGGCGATATCGACGGCGACGGGCGGGAGAATTTCATCGAATACGCGTGCCTCTCCGATCCCACCGCGACGGACGCGGGGCCGCTGATGGCGCTGACGGCGGGGAATTTTCCGGCTGTCTCCTATCTGCAACGCACCGACACCGAGGCGCCGGAGTATGTGGTCGAGATCTCCAGCAATCTCGCCGCATGGGCCTGGAACACCGAAGGGCAACTGCCGGTCACCGAGGAGGTCGGATTGCCGGTGGACCAGGGCAATGGTTCCGCCATCGTAACCGTGCGCCCCCTTGAACCGACCCCGAGCGGCTTTTTCCGCCTGCGGGTGGATGCCCAATAGAGAGCAGAAGAGCGTGATGCGGATTTTTGAAGCGGAGTTAACGATGAAGTGGGGTTGGATATGGTAAAGACGCGCGCACTTGCTTTATTGCTCATGGCGGCCGGTGTCTTGGCGGCGACGGGCGCAGAGATATACTACACCGATTTTTCGGAGATGGTCGCGGCGTCGGATCCCGACGGGGACGGGCGCGTTTTTCCCTACCGCACCGCCAGCATTCCGGAGGTCAGCACCAACTACCCGCACGAATGGTGCATGAACGACTGGGGCAGCTTCGTTTGTGCCACCAACACGACGGTAACGAACGCCGTTCCGCCCGCCACCAACACGACCGGCGGCGTTGCGATGCGCGTCGGATACGATGCATCGACCTTGCGCTACACGCACATTGCGCTGACCAATACGTTCGCATCCTCGCTCGATTATGCCTTCAGCATCGCGACCCAGCTGGCACTTGCCGATGGAACGGCGGGGGATAACGCCGAAGCCTTCGGCCAGGTGGAGCTTGGGGTTGGATACCTGAATGCCGACGGAACGTTGGGTGGATGGATCGCAGAGGCCGCCATTCCGGTCGCCGATGTCTCCGTAAACGACTGGGCAGAGGCGTCGTCCCAGGTCGCGTCCACCGCCGTCCCGGCGGCCGCGATAGGGAAAAGGATCTACCTGCGCCTCACCCATGATGTCGCCAATACGGTGGGGTATTACGCATGGGTCGGCCATCTCCAGGTGGACGCGTCGTCGGCCACCGCCTCGCCCCTTGCGCTCACGATGGCGGAGTTGAAAAACTATATCCTGGATAGTACGAACTCGCCCCTGACCGTCGCCCAAATCAATGTGCATACCACGACGATCAAAAACAACAAATGGACCATCGGAAACACCGCCGAAATCATCGACCAAGCGTTCGACCTGATCGATGCCTACGATGCCAAATACGGCCCCTTGTTCACCAAATGGCCCACGAAGGGTGGTTTCTCTCGCACGGACAACACCACGGCGGGGCTTGCATTGGCCCTGGCCCTGATCAACGTACACCAGGCGCTGCTTGACGACGCGTTCAATGCCGCCAACCTGGCGGCGTTTGGCGGAGTGCTGGATGGAGCCAAGTTCGGAACGGCGTCCTATTTCCCCGGCGCGGTTGCGCCTCCCGCCAACCCCAACGCCGTCTACAGCGTCCAGATCAACGCCTCGCAGCCGGCCTTCTGGGGATTCCCCGTCATGTTTTCCACCGATCCGGCGCGCCGGCCCACCGGGGCCTACCTGGCTCCCGGCAGCATCGCCACCGTCACCGTTCCGCCGGCGTTGGTCAACCAAGGCTTCCAGATCCGGGTGGGCGCGCATGTGCATGATTTGTGGGCCAAGGACACCTACAAGCGCATCGATCGCGTTTCGCGGGTCTACTCCATTACCAGCACCAATACGCTGGTCGCCAATCCACTGGGCGGCGGGATCTATATCGAGGTGCCTTATCTGGCCGATAAAGGGCTGGTGACCATCCAGTTCAAAAACACCGTTCGTTCGCCCTTCTACTCAAACACCCCGGCGCGGCAGACCACGCTGTCCCAATGGCAGGTCACCGAGCGCAAACATCCCGGACCGTGGGCCGACTTCGAGACCGAAAAAACCATGTTCAACATTCCCCGGGACTGGATCTACAACTACCCCGATCCGGTGACCAACATGCGCAACTGGGACCAATCGATGGACATGGTTTCCGAGCTGTTCGGATTGCCGCTGGTTCGCAATAAAACCGTCCTCTATGCCCAGATTGACGTCCTGATGAAGGTCGGCGCCTATTCGCCGGGATACCCGCAGTCGAACGACATCTACAATCCGCTCACCTTGACGGGGACGGGGAACAAGAGCCATGTGTACCTCACCATCGACGGTCTCAAGTTTGCGGGCTACCACCACTTGCATGAACTCGGTCACGCCTGCTTGTTCACCAAGTTTACCGGCGAGGTCGAATCTGCGGTCAACCTGTTGTATGTGCCGGTTCACCACCGGCAATATGGCGTGAACATCGATGAGGCGTTCGGGCGCTCCATGGGCAACGAGGGCTGCAAGACCGTCACCCGCGAACAGGCCGCGCTGATGTGGATTCTCTCCGATAAATTCCGCGCCGGCAAAGCCATGGCGGCAGACGACATGAAATACCAGCATCGCGGCTACGGCAAATACGTCGATGTCGCCGCCATGTTCGGCTGGGGCGCGCTCAGCAACTTTTGGCATTCGGTGGGCATCGACTACATGAACGGCATCGAATACGAGGTCAATGCCGATCCGACCGACAGCCGCATCCTGCGCATGTCCCGCGCGGCCGGCGTCGATCTGCGGCCCTTGATCCATTTCTGGGGCGTCCTGCCCCAATCGCCCAACAGCCTCAAGACGGCGATCCTGGCGGAAGGCTTGCCGCCGTCGGCGCAGGTCTACGACCGCCTGGTGCGCTACCGGGACATCGTGCCGATGGACCTGGCGTCCTTCGAAGCCCACTACCAGAAGATCAAGAACGCCCCGCGGGATGTCGATTGGTACGCCGCGATGCGCACCGCCTGGACGCCGGCGATGGGCAACACCTCGGTCGCGCGCGTCCAAGACATCATCGACCTCTATTTCCCGGACGGTCGCCCCGACGACGCCTCCGGCCCGGCCTTCCCCTCCGTGGTCTACTACACTGATTTTTCGGAAATCCTCGCCGGGGATGCCGACGGCGACGGCAGGGTTTTCCCCTACCGCAGCGCTTCGGTCGCCGATATCAGCACGAACCGCCCGCACCAATGGTGCATGAACGATTGGGGCAGCTTTGTCTGCGCGAGCAACACGACGGTGGTTGCCGCGGTTCCCCCCGCCGCCGCAACCGGCGGGGCCGCGGCGCGGGTCGGGATGGATACGTCGGCCCTAAGGTACATGCACATTGCGCTCGATCGGACGTTCGACGCCGGAACCGACTATGAATTCAGTTTCGCGACCCGCCTGGCGATCACGAACGGCACTGCCGGAACCAACCCGAACGCGGCCG
>JBGSLE010000153.1:0-1807 GCA_041740875.1 Pontiella sp.
GAGCCCGAGCTTGCCGACGCTCCAGCCCTGCCAGCGGAAATAGGAAAAGACGGCCTGGGAGAGAAAACGGCGGTCGCGCGAGCCCATTTCGCGGCGGCTGCGCAGGTAGGTGTTGAGCAGGGCGTCGGCGGGGCGGCCTTCGGTGGTGACGAGCCGGGCGAAGTCGGGCAGCAGTTCGGCCACCAGGGCGGCGTGGCGCTTGAGCACCTTTTCTGGCAGGGGGTTTTGTTTAGAACTGTTATCCATAAAGTCGCATTTCGAGGTTGAGCCGCTAATCAGTCGCAGGTATGTAGAGCTCTCTACTTGAGGAGGATGGTAATGTCAAAAGAACTTGGATATGTATTGGTCACCCCCTACACCCTGCGAAAATCGCGCACGGGCGGGGTGCTTGGAAGGCTTCTGAGCACGACGGGGCTGGATCTGGTGGCGGCACGCATGTTCGGCCCCAGCCAAGAACTGGTGACGCGCTACGCGGAGCTCATCCGCCGCAGCGAAGAGATCTGGCCGGAAATCCGCGAACTGCTCTCCGATTACATCGAACGCGAAATGGCGCCCGCCGCCGACGGCCTCTGCCACCGGGTCATGCTGCTCCTCTTCGAAGGCGAAAACGCCATCCGCAAACTGCGCGACGCCGTCGGCGGATTCGAGGATTCCATCGAAAGCGCCGACACCATCCGCGGCACCTACGGCGACTTCATCAAGGCGCTCGACGGAACCGTGACCTATTTCGAGCCGGCGGTGCTCGTCGGCCCGAGCACCGAATTCATCAAGGAGACGCTCGGCCTCTGGGCGGACTTTTCCGAAACCGACGGCGGCGTGCTCGAGCACGCCATCCGGCTGGCCGATCAAGGCCCCGTACAGAAAACCCTCGTCATCATCAAGCCCGACAACTTCACCTTCCCCAGCTCGCGCCCGGGCAACATCATGGACCTCTTTTCGCGCTCCGGGCTGCGCCTGATCGGCGCAAAGCTGCTGCGCATGAGCCTGGCCGAAGCGATGGAGTTCTACGGGCCCGTCCAGCCGATCCTGCGCGAAAAGCTCGGCGGCATGGCCGTCAACCGCGCCGCCAAGGTGCTGGAGGACGAGTTCGGCTTCGAGATGCCCCAGGAGGTGCGCGGCGCCCTCGCCACCACCCTCGGCCCCGCCTACGGCGACCACCAGTTCTACAGCATCATGCACTTCATGACCGGCCAGTGGGCGCCCGACTGCACCGGCGACGAAACCATGGCCGAAGGCAAGGTGCGCTGCATGACGCTCGTCTACGCCGGCAAGAACGCCGTCGAAAAAATCCGCACCATCCTTGGCCCGACCGACCCCAGCAAGGCCGCGCCCGGCTCCGTCCGCAAGGAGTTCGGCACCGACATCATGGTCAACGCCGCGCACGCCTCCGATTCGGCGGAAAACGCCCTGCGCGAAATCGGCATCGTCAAGGTCCAGGAAGACACCATCAAGCGCTGGTACGACCGGTATTTTGGATAACGGGCCGCCAACCGGCCGAAAAAGCAGCAATCACGGAGAAGATCACACCATGTGGAAAAACATCGACGCGGCCCCGGCCGACGCCATCCTCGGCCTTACCGAAGCCTTCAACAAAGATTCCCACCCCGCCAAGGTGAACCTGGGCGTAGGCGTCTACAAGGACGACGCCGGCAAGACCCCGATCCTCAAATGCATCAAGGCGGCCGAGCGCAAGCTGGTCGAAATGCAAATGACCAAGGGCTACCTGCCCATTTCCGGCGACCCGGCCTATGCCGCCAGCGTCCAGCAGATGATTTTCGGAGCCGGCAGCGAGGTGATCGCCTCGAAG
>JBGSLE010000154.1:0-11870 GCA_041740875.1 Pontiella sp.
CGGTTGACGTGGACGTCGAACACGGAGAGGAAGATGCCGATCCGCAGCAGCTCCCGCCCTTCGTAGATTTCGATGCCGTGGTCCTTCACCGTTCCGATGTCGCGCACCACGCCGTCCGCAGGCGAAACCAGCACCGCCGGATCGGCGACGATGGTCCGGTTGGGCACCCGGAAAAAGGCCGCCAGCGCCAACCAGCCCAGCGCGGCGATGGAAACCACCGTCCAACCGGCAACGGCATATCCGCCCGCAACCGCCCAGGCGCCCAAGGCTCCGACACCCAGCGCAACCGCCGCGGCACCGCCCCATTCCCTCCGACCATATCCAGCAAGCTTCATTTGTTCATTCCAAGGTTTTTGATTTTCCGCAAGCCCCTGCGCTCCTCGCGCAGCTTTCTCCGGCTTTCCTTGCGCGCCCGGAAGCGGGTCAGTAGGTAGATGGAGAGAAAATACCCCGCCACCGCCGCAATGCTTCCGAACAGCAAGCCGCCAGCAAAAAACGGCACCAGGAAAAACCGCCCCATCTCCGCAAATGCGCCCCACGTTGGCTCTTTTACCATGCCGCCCACCAAGCGGCAAACCGTCTCGTACGAGAGCGGCCGGCCGATCAGGTAGCCGCCCACGTAGCATTGGACCGGATAGATGACCGGAAACGTCAGCGGGTTGCTGATCCACGTCGCGACCACCGCCGCAAACCGCGCCCCGCGCAAGAGGAACGCCAGCACCAGCGCCACGGCCATGTGGAACATGAACGGAACGATGAAGGCCGCGAAAAGCCCGATCGCCACCCCCCTCCCCGTGCGTTGCGGGGAGCCCGGGTGCCGCATGATGCGCAGGTAGGCCTGCCGGACGGCCTTTCTATCGGGTATTTTCATTGCTCCTTGCCATGGATCGCGGTGGCGGGAAAACGACGGGCCATAAAGCCCCGAAAACCGCCCGGAAAACAAGCCGATTTGGCGGGATTGTTTGTTGGAGCCCGCCTGCGGGTTGTGTAAGGTCTTCGCCCAACGCACAACCCCGGGACCCGGCATGAGCAAGAAACTATTCCTGATCGACGGCATGGCCATCGTCTACCGCGCCTACTTCGGCTTCATCAAAAACCCGCGCATCAACTCCAAGGGCGAAAACGTCTCGGCCGTCTTCGGCTTCATCAACACCCTGCTCGACCTCATGCACACCTACGAGCCGACCCACATCGCCGTCGCCTTCGACACCCATGGCCCCACCTTCCGCCACGAGGAATATCCCCAATACAAAGCCACCCGCGACGAAACGCCCGAGGGCATCCGCACCGCCGTCCCCCACATCCGCAACCTGCTCCGCGCCTTCAACATCCCCGTGCTCGAATATCCCGGCTTCGAGGCCGACGACGTCATCGGCACCCTGGCGCGCACCGCCGAAACGCAGGGATTCGACACCTACATGGTCACCCCCGACAAAGACTACGCCCAGCTCGTCGACGAACATACCTTCATGCTCAAGCCCGGCCGCGGCAGCAACGATTCCGAACTGCTCGACGTGAAGAAGATCCTGGAGCAATGGGGCATCGCCAAGGTCGCGCAGGTCATCGACATCCTCGGGCTGGCGGGCGACACCGCCGATAATATTCCCGGCATTCCCGGCATCGGTCCCAAGACCGCCGAAAAGCTCATCGCCGAATTCGGCACCATCGAAAACCTGCTCGCCAACACCGACCGCCTTTCCGGAAAACAGCGGGAAAAGATCGAGCAGAACAAGCACTCCGCCCTGCTCTCCAAAAAGCTCGTCACCATCAAGTGCGATGTCCCGGTGAAGGAACAACCCGACGAACTGCGCATCGGGCCGCGCAACGACGACCAGCTCAAGCGCCTCTTCGCCGAACTGGAGTTCAAGTCGCTCATCGCGCGGCTCTTCGGCGAAACCCCGACGCCGAAATCCGTCGCCACCGCCGCCGTCTCCCTCGGACAGGGCGACCTCTTCGACTTCGCCGCCGCGCAAAAGCCCGACCTGCTCGAACCCCAGCCGCGGTTCAAGACCATCCAGGAGGTGAAGCACACCTACCACCTCGTCACCACCGCCGCCGAGCGCGAGGCGCTGGCCAAAAAACTGGCCGGCCACGGCCTGGTCTGTTTCGACACCGAAACCACCAGCCTCGACGTGCGCATCGCCGAACTCGTCGGCATCTCCTTTTGCGTCGCGCCGCACGAAGCGTGGTTCGTCATCCTCCCGCCGGACCGGGACGAGACCCTCAAGGCGCTCGCTCCGTTCCTGCCGATCCTGCAAAACCCCGACATCCGCAAGGTCGGCCAAAACCTGAAATACGACCTCGGCGTGCTGAAGTGGCACGGCATCGAGGTGCGCGGCGAGCTGCTCGACACCATGCTCGCGCACTACCTCATCGACCCCGACCAGCGCCACAACATGGATTACCTCGCCGAATCCCTGCTCGGCTATTCCCCCGTCCCGATCACCGCGCTCATCGGCGACAAGAAAGGCGCGCAAAAATCGATGCGCGACGTCGATCCCGACGCCCTCTGCGAATATGCCGCCGAAGACGCCGACATCACCCTCCAGCTCTGGCACAAGCTCAAGCCCACGCTCAAGGAGCGCGGCCAGGAGCGCGTCTTCTACGAAATCGAAACCCCGCTCATGCCCGTCCTCGCCGACATGGAGCGCATCGGCATCAACCTCGACGTGCCCGCGCTCGCAGCCTATTCCGAAGAGCTGGCCGGCAAGTTGACCGATCTCGAAAAGTCGATCTACGCCCTAGCCGGCATGGAGTTCAACCTCAACTCCCCCAAGCAACTCGGCGAACTCCTGTTCGACCGGCTCAAACTGGCCGAGAAACCGAAAAAGACCAAGACCGGCCAATACAAGACCGACGAGGAGGTGCTCGCCGAACTCGCGCCCAAACACGAAATCGTCCGCAAGATGCTCGACTACCGCACCCTCACCAAACTCAAGGGCACCTACGTCGATACCCTCCCCCGGGAGGTCCTCCCCGCCACCGGCCGCGTCCACACCACCTACCGCCAGGCCGTCACCACCACCGGCCGCCTCTCCTCCGAAAACCCCAACCTCCAGAACATCCCCATCCGCTCCGAGGAGGGCCGCGAAATCCGCCGCGCCTTCATCCCGCGCAAAGGCTTCACCCTGCTCGCCTGCGACTATTCCCAGATCGAGCTGCGCATCATGGCCGAACTCTCCGGCGACGCCGGCCTGCGCGACGCCTTCCTCCGCGGCGAAGACATCCACACCGCCACCGCCGCCCGCGTCTTCGGCGTGGAGAAGGAAAACGTCTCCCGCGACATGCGCTCCAAGGCCAAGATGGTCAACTTCGGCATCATCTACGGCATCTCCGCCTTCGGCCTCGCCCAGCGCCTCGGCATCGGCCGCACCGAAGCCGGCCAGATCATCGACCAATACCGCGCCAACTATCCCGGCGTGCAGGACTACCTCGACCGCACCATCGAATTCGCCCGCAAAAACGAATACGTCGAAACCATCACCGGTCGCCGCCGCTACATCCGCGACATCAACGCCCGCAACCAGGCCGTCCGTTCCGGCGCCGAACGCAACGCCATCAACGCCCCCATCCAAGGCACCGCCGCCGACATGATCAAGATCGCCATGGTCGGAATCCACGAACTCCTGCGCGCGCGCAACGCCCAGACCCAGCTCCTGCTCCAGGTCCACGACGAACTCGTCTTCGACCTCGCCCCCGGCGAACAGGCCGACCTCGTCCCCCTCATCGAGGAAAAGATGAAATCCGCCATCCCCATGGAAATCCCGATCCTGGTCGAATCCGGCACCGGCAAAAACTGGCTCGAGGCGCATTGATTTGCCCTGATTCCTCATCGTTCAGCGCGACACCGTGGCAAACGTCTGCTTTCGTCCCGCGCGCTTCATACGACGCAAACAAGGTTGCAAACGCGCGGGCAGCCGATTAGCTTGACCATGGCGACGTGGTATCCCGTACCGCACGGATGCGCCGCCATCAAGGGATTGGGTTAGGAAAGGATGGTACACGATGAGGCAGAAAATTGGATTTGCACGGTGGATGGCGGGCGCAGCCATCGGAATGATTTGCATGGCCGCGACGCCGGCCTTCGCCGCCGGGGTGGGATTGACCGTCAAAGGCGAACTCGAAAAAGAACGGACCTCCGACAAGACCGAGGGGGAAAGAACCAGCTCGAAAACCAGTACCGAGACTGCGGCCTACACGCTGGATATCCAGGTATCCAACCCCGCCAAACAGGAGGTCTCCTTCGACGTCGAGTGGTATTTCATCAGCCAACCGCTCAACGAAGAGGGCGACGAGGGCGATCCCATCCTGTGTGAAAAAGGAAACACCACCTTGGCCATTGGACCGCAAAAGCGGGCCGGCCACCAGGCCATCTCCAAACCGCTGAGCAAAACCGAAACCAAAACCACGCGGGAATCGTCTGGCAACAACGACGATTCGGACCGGTCCGACTCCTCCAAGCATGTCTCCGGCGACGTCTACGCCGGATACGTCGTCTTGGTAAAATACGAAGGGAAAGTCGTTGCCCAGAAGGCCAGCGAAACCAAGTTCGGCACCCCGGAATGGCTGGAAAAGCTCGCGGGCGAGGTGCAGGCCATCTCTGGAACCAAGGCGGCTTCCGCATCGGGCGGCAAGAAAAAGAAGAAGAGTGACGATTAAAACAGTACATACCCCTTTTTAATTATTGAAGCGCTCTGGCCGCTTGGCCGGAGCGCGGTTCCGGGATCGCCGCAGGTACAAGCAAAAGAACCGGTTGACTTCGGCGGGGCCTTTCACCCCTTGCCTTGGCCCCTTGCCCGATAAATTAAAAAAATGCGACGATGGTTATATGAAAAAAGCTATCGGAGCGGCGGCGCTCGCTTGGCTGGTGGCTTCTGCGGTTTCGGCTGAAATGCCGCCACCGGTGACGGTTCGCGTCGAGCCGGAAACCACCCGGAGCATACAGGGCGTTTCGGCTGTCGATCGCCGGCGTTATTTCGCGGTTTGCGATCAAGGCACCGGGTTTGATAAGCGGGTGAAGGATCAGGAGATGTACGACTTCCTGGTGCATGAACTCGAGATTTCCTTTGGTCGTAACCTGGGCGCTATACGATGGTGGGCTAGCCCGTTGGCGGAAGATCCGGTGCGGCCAGGGTTTGCGGATCTCTTCGCACTGAAGAAACAGAACCCCCGGATGCCCAGCGCACAGTTCCAGAACGACTTCGCGCCGAATCTCGATGTTGTTTACCACGGGAACCACAACGAATATCCGGAGTTCATGGGGCGGCATGTTACAGCGACCTCAGAACATGGAGGGGAGCAGGAGCATCTGCCGGAGAATACGGCGGCGGCGGTCGAGCTGGCCGTTGCGGTTTTAAGGCATGCCTACACCGATTTTGACCGTCCAGTCTGGTTCGAACCGATCAATGAACCGCACTGGTCCTTCTGGAGCGATCCGCATCTGGCCGCATGGCATTTGACCGCGATGGAGGCGATGCACCGGGAGTTTCCGACCGTGAAGGTCGGCGGTCCCTGCCTGTCGGTGGCCTATTTCTACCGCGATGATTACCGGCGCTGGAAGGGATTCAAGGATTTCATGGACCTGACCGGCGGACGATTGGATTTCTACTCCTTTCACGCGTACGACTTTTTTACCATGAAAGACGGCGTACTCCGCGGACGGGTGCAGTCGGGGCTTCCGATGGAAGGGGTGTTGGACCTGGTGCAGAACCATGCGGTCAACCAGTTCGGGAAAGAGGTGGATCTGGTCTTTAGCGAACACGGGGGCTATGTGCTCGGCGGAAAGGGAATGTACGACGGCGCAGCGGCGGCGGCTGAAATCGCCGCAAAACAGTTCCCGGGCGATTCCTTCGAACACGAAATGAAGAAACGGTCGATCGTGAATGGGTGGATGCTCGGAAGCGTGATCGCGAACACCCTTACCTTTCTGGATCATCCGCATACGGTTCAAAAGGCGGTTCCTTTTCTGATCCCGACTACCTGGGAGTGGGATCCAAAATATTATGCGCAGCTGTACGTGCCTTATGGTTATACGGACCGAACCCGGTGGGTTCCGACGGATCTGCTGCATTTCTACCGGTTTTTCCGGGGCTTGGACGGACGCCGGGTCAAAGCACTGTGCAGCGATCCCGATTTGCAGGTCCGGGCGTTTGTGCATGAAACCCGATTGATCCTGGTCATCAACAACCTCAGCCCCCGTCCGGAAACCGTATCCCTGGAAGGGATCAAGGCGGGGAACATTGAAATCCGGCGACTCGGACGCAATCCGGATTCTACGGTTCGCTATGTCGAAGAGACCATTTTAACGCCGGAATCCCTGACGCTCGACGGACTCGAAGCACTGATGATTGTGGCGGATGGCGGGAGCCGTATTGCCGAGCGGGGCGTGATCGATGAAATCTCCTGCTACGGCGACAAAGTGGCGGTGCCGCTGCGGGAGGCTGAATTCAAAATCAACGTGCCGGAAAAGGAAATTGCGTATGCCGTGCTGCGCATCGGCCTGACGCGCGCTCCCGGCCTGAGCCACGAACCGGTCGTTACCTTGAACGGGCGGAGGCTGGACGTGCCGCTTGAAGACTGCGCGGAGAGGCTCGAAGAGAAGGAATACGCGGTGACCAAGCTGATTCCGCTTTGTCCGGAAGATCTCCGCGCCGAAAACCGGGTAAAGGTTTCTTTCCCGGACTGCGATGCCGGCGCGGTCGGAACTGCGGTGATCCGGGCGGCCGTGATCATCGATAAGAAACGGTGACCGTGAGGAATGCCACATAGTGAAGGACGATTCGCCCATAAACATTGACGATTATCACAATGCTTGCGCATCCGGATTCGATCTGGATTTACCCCTTTGAAGCCGAGAGGAAACCAGGACCATTTTTGCTGATATCATTGGAGTCCGGAGTTGGTTGTGGAACATAAACAACGTCCATTTCCTGCGCAAAATCAGCAGATCGTTCAATCGAAGGAAAGCCCTGCTATCCCTGGGGAAAACCGGTCTAAAGCGGCCAAATTTAGTGCCATTCGTGGCTCTGCCCCCATTTCTGGATTCACCTGCCGCTACCCCATCTCGCCCGATTAGATCCATCGCCAACCGAGATGGTGTACCCTCGGCTTGTTAACCAAGATCTTCCGGCACTGTCCAAATCCGGCTGGCCGCAGTTCATGTAATCCTCCGACAGCGTTTTATCCCCGTAATTTTCCAGTAGATCCACCATCTCCGGGATGCGCGATTCGTCCCCACGTCTAATCAGGTTAAGGCAGGCTTGCTGCACGCCGTCAATTGCATCCGCTTGTACCGTTGGAAAGAGCGAAACCGCCGCGAGCGCATCACCCAGCATTCCCTCTGTGGCGCCTCTGTCGGTAGCGGCATCGAAAATTTCGCTCCATGATTGCGCACCAGCCTTTTGCGCCGCCGCCAGCCGCATCGCGCGGTCATCGGCTTCAGCGGAAATTTGATTTAAAAGGGCCTTATCATCCAGTTTTTCCAGCACGATTTTCAGCACCTCCCGGTCGCTGGCGCGCAGGGCGACCTGCCCCAGAACTACTGGATCGCTCAACCGACGGGCGGCATCAGTACGCAACACATCGAATTCCCCGCCGAGCGCCAAACCCAGCAATTTATTACCATCGGATTCCGTGGCGAGTGCCTGCACCTGCTTCGCCAGTGCCTGGTGCGCCGCTGCCACGGCGGCCACGTCGGCGGTTGCATCTGGAAAGCGGTCGTTTAATTGCTTCAATGCCTCTGCGCGGTCATCTCGGTGGTAGGCACTACTCCCCACTTCGCGCAAGGCATCTTTCCCATGCAACGTCTGGATCATGGACTTGCGCACGGCCGCCGATGGCTCCGAAGGCAGCCGCAAAACAAGAAACCGGTCGTCGGCAACCTGCCGCATGGCCGCCTGCCGGATCGCGGCCTGGGGATCTTGCTCGGCCCATTGGCAAAGCAACGCCTGATCAGTCACTTTGCCGATCGCGGCGATACGAATACTCAAAATTTTATCCTCCACGGCAACCCTTGCCAGTGCAGTTTGGTCGGTTAGCTTTTCTACGGCAGCGCTACGGATATCTGCACTCTTGTCGTCTGAGGCGATCTTCGCCAGCACGGTCTGGTCGGTTAAATTTTTGATGGCCGCTCGGCGGACGTCTGCTTCCATGTCTGCCACGGCGATCTTAGCCAGCAATACCTGATCAGTGAGTTTTGAGACGGCCGCTTTCCCAACCTTTGCATCTTCGTCCTCCATGGCGATTTTGAAGAGCAAGGCCTGGTCATCCAGCCGTTCAGTCGCCTTTTTGCGCACACCCCGATTATGGGCATGCAAGGCGACTTTTGCCAAGTTTTCCGGATTGGATGCATCCTCCCGTTCAAGCTGCTGAATGATCGCCGCCACCATGCTGGAATACATTACGTCGTCCTTCGCACGTTCGCTTCCGCTGAACAGCTTTGAAGGCACCGGAACCAGCCCCAAAAGCGAGCATCCTGTCCACATTTTTACATCCATGGAAAAAGATACCGGCTGGGACGATGGATCGAACACGGTCGTGGCAACCTCATATTGTTCGACCATTTTTGCAGGGAAGGGAACAAAACAAAGCGTTAGGAGGCCCCACGCGCTATAATCATACGTCATTTTACTCGTCTTGGAGACGCGGAGTTGCAGCGGCCACGCCTGGGCCTCGGCGGAAAACAGCGACGGAAAGTTTTTGATCGCCACCGCATTTAAGCTTTCCGGCGTTGTCTCCGACTGCACGGTATTCCAATTGACTGAGGCAATCCGGAATTTCAGCCCTTCGCGCGACGGATACGCATTGTTTCCGGGCAGCAACGTCGTCGTTGTCTGATACTTCGTATAAAACGCACACCCAGAAAGCGCCAGCGCGGCAAGTGCGACTAGCGACATCCCCAAAAAATGTTTCCTTTTCGCCGCCGACGGAACCCGGCATTCGCCGCTCGTTTTATTGCACATATCTTCCTCTCGTTGGGGTGCTTTCAACAGGCACCCCGTCCCCCGGAATCCCTACAGGCTCAGCAGATCCTGCACGTCTTCCCAGGTGAGCTTTTGCATGACCTGTTCGTCGGTGGTGAGGGTGGCGTCGATGATGCCTTTCTTGCGCTCCTGCAGCTCGACGACCTTTTCCTCGACGGTGCCCTTGGAGATGAGCTTGACGCTGTAGACGGTGCGCTTCTGGCCAATGCGGTGGGCGCGGTCGGTGGCCTGGTCCTCGACGGCGGGGTTCCACCATGGGTCGAAGTGGATGACCATGTCGGCGCCGGTGAGGTTGAGTCCGGTGCCGCCGGCCTTGAGGCTCATGAGGAAGACGGGGATGGAGTGGTCCTTGTTGAACTTGCGGACGACGTCCTGCCGGTCCTTGGTGCTGCCGTCGAGGTAGCAGTACGAGAGTTCGCGCGCATCCATCTCCTGCTTGAGGATGGCAAGCATGGAGGTGAACTGGCTGAAGACCAGGACGCGGTGCTTGCTGTCGAGCGCTTCGTCGAGCAGTTCGAAGAAGAGCTCCATCTTGGCGGAGGGGTGCTTGCTCTTGATGCCGTCGAGCTTGAGCAGGTCGATGTGGTTGCAGGTCTGCCGCAGGCGCAGCAGGGTTTTGAGGATTTCCATGCGGCTCTTGTTGAAGCCGTCCTTTTCGACCATTTCGTTGATCTTGCGCTTGGAGTCTTCGAGCAGCTGCATGTAGACCCGGCTTTGGTCCTGGGTGAGCGTACACGGGGCGATGCGCTCGATCTTCGGCGGCAGATCCTTGGCGACCTGCTTCTTGAGGCGGCGCAGCAGGAAGGGATGCAGCTTGCGCCGCAGCTTTTCCTGGGCGTGGTCGCCGTCGGGCCCGCCGTTGACGATGGGCAGTTCGTAGCGTTCGCGGAAATCCTTGTGGTGGCCGAGGTAGCCGGGCATCAGGTAGTCCATGATCGACCAGAGGTCGGTGACGCCGTTTTCGATGGGCGTGCCGCTGAGCACGAGGCGGTGGCTGGCCTGGATGCGCTTGGCCGCCAGCGCGTTCTGGGTGGCGCGGTTCTTGATGTGCTGCGCCTCGTCGAGGATCGCGACCGAATAGTTGAATTCGAGGTGTTTTTCGATGTCGCGGCGCATGAGGGCGTAGGAGGTGATCACCACGTCGGCCTTGGGAAGCTGCTTCCACTTGCGGTGTCGCTCGGTGCCGTGGAGCGTCTGCACCTTGAGGTTGGGGGTGAACTTGGCCGCCTCCTCGCGCCAGTTTTCGACGAGGCTGGTGGGGCAGATGATCAGGGCCGGCTTGCCGCGGCTGGCTTCGTCGGTCCGTTCGAGCTGGAGCCACGCCAGGGTCTGGATGGTTTTGCCGAGGCCCATTTCGTCGGCCAGAATGCCGCAGAAGGAGCGTTTTTCGAGGAAGCGCAACCAGTTGACCCCCTCCTGCTGGTAGGAGCGCAAGGTCGCCTTGAGGTGCGGGCTGAGCGCGACCGGTTCGACCGACTCCTGGTCGTTCTGCTGGCGGGCGCGGTCGAGCCAGGTGGGGGTCGCCTCGATATTGACGTCTTCGAGCGCCTCGAGCGCGGCCTGGACATAGCTGCCATGGATGCTTTCCATGCGGAACGAGCCGGGCTTGTCGCCCGAACCGACCGCGCAGTCGTTGAAGATTTCGCGCGCCTGCTGGATCGCGTCGCCGTCGAGCAGGATGGTGCGGCCGTTGCGCTCGATGAAGGAATCGCCCTTCATGAGGGCGCGCTGGATGTCGCGCTCGGAGATGCTGCCGGTGCCGACCTGGTATTCGTAGCTGACGTCGAAATAGTCGCCGGTCTCGGCCTCGGCCACGTGGACCACCGGCTTGACGTATTCGGCGGATTCGAAGAAGGGCTTGACGCGCCCTTCCATCTCGACCTGCCAGCCCAGGCGCCGGATCTGCGGCACGCCGCTGCCGAGGAAGTTGAGCACCTCGCGCGGCCCGACAATGTTGCGCAGGGTGTCGCCCGCCCGCCCGACAAAGCCGACCTTGGCCAGCTTTTCGACGGCGTTCTTTTCGGCGGCCATGTTGCGGATGCGGTAGCGCAGGAGGTCTTTCTTGTCGGGGATGGCGAAGTTGCCGCGCATGTCGGCGCGACCGGCGACGAGCTCGATCTGCTCGTTGTAGTTCGCATACAGCGTGGCGGCGAGCGAGGCGGGGCTGCCCTTGATGACCAGGCGGAAGGTCGGGTGGGCCGGCTTCATGTGGAACAGGTCGGACGTGATGCCCGTGCGTACCACCATGTTCTTCTCGATCTGCGGCAGTTCGGTCATCAGGAACGCCGGAACGCTTTCGCGCGGGATCGAAACGGTTCTTTCGTAGATTTCGCGCAGCGACGGGGGCACCGTGTTGCCGAGCGGCCAGAACTGGCCCGCGCTGAAGATCCAGCCCTTCTCGCCGAGCACGATGTAGGTGGAAAAAAGCTCGGTCTGCCGGTCGGGGGTTTCGGTCGCCACGTTGAGGAGCAATTCGCCGCTGTCGCGGTCGAGATCCATCTCGACGACGGTCAGGAGCGCGGTGCCGTTCACCGGATAGCCTTTCGCCTGTCCTTCCTGGAGGATCGCGCCCCCCTGGAGCAGGCGCAGCAGGTTGATGAAATCCTGCACGGCGAGCTGCTGGATGTTTTTGACCGCGCCGCCGCAGACGTCTTCGAGCACGTAGAGGATGCTTTCGTCGCGGTGGGTGAAGGAGTAGGGCACGTCCCTCGGCGCATCGCCGATCGGCGTCCGCGTGCCTTTGCAATCGATGTAGGCGTGGATGCCGACGCGCTCGGCCCGGACCTGCTCCTGCCAGTTGGCCGACAGCGCCACCACCAGGGCGGCCTTGACCGCCGACGGATCGTCCGCCTTGACGCGCTGGATGCGGTTGCTGCCCACGGCTTTGGC
>JBGSLE010000155.1:0-1815 GCA_041740875.1 Pontiella sp.
CTGCGGACTGAAATCCAACCAGATCGGCGCGATCGACCTTGGCCGCGACACCTCGTTCTTCGAGGTTTCCAAGGAGGCCGCCGGCGCGATGCGCCAAGGCCTCGAAAACCTGCGCCTCGACGGCCGGCCCGTCAGCATCCGCGCCGCCTCCCCCCAGGACCGTGCGCAACCGGCCCACCGCCCGGGGAAGCCACCTAGGTATTAGTCCGGTTTTGCGCGCCCGCCTTCCCTGCAAGGAGGCGCGTTCAACAGTCCCTCGCCCCCGGCTTGGCTCGGCAAGCGAAGATGCGACATCTTGCCGCATTGCGTATGTCCACGCATTCGCTTACCTTGCGAGGCAAAACGCATGGTTTATGGACATGGCAGGAGATCGGGTATGGAAAAAACGGTTTTAGTGACGGGCGCGACGCGCGGGATCGGGCGCGAGCTGGTGAAGCAGCTCGGCGAAGCGGGTTTCAGGGTTTTTGCAACGGGGCGCGACGCGGCGCTGCTGGCTGGGCTGAAGGCGGAAACGGGCTGCCTCGGCGCTGTGGCGGACCTGTCCGATCCGGAGCAGGCGGTGGCCATTTACCAGCAGGCGACGGCGGCGTTGGGGCGAGTGGATGTCCTGGTCAACAACGCCGGACTGAACAACCGCAAGGCACCGGTCGCGGAGATCGAACTCGGCGACTGGGAATTGCAGTATGCCGTGAACCTGCGCGCGCCGATGCTGCTGTGCCGCGCGGCGATGCGGGAGATGGGGGCGCGCAAGAGCGGCCACATCGTCAACGTGGTCAGCACCATCGCCAAGACCTCGCAACCGAACTATTCGATCTATTCGGCGATGAAGTACGGGTTCATGGGGTTCACGAAATGCCTTATCAAGGAGGGGCGCGAAGTGAACGTGAAGGTGACGGCGGTCTACCCCGGCGGCACCGACACCGACTTCCGCGCCGAGGCGCGCCCGGACTACCTTTCCGCCTCGTCCGTGGCCCGGATGGTGCTCCATTGCATCACCGCGCCGGACGACGTAGTGGTACACGACCTGACCTTCCGTCCGATGGTGGAGGGTAATTTCTAATCCGTTCATGGCAAAGGCATTGCAGGAAAGCCGCATGGATCTTCTGGTTTCCATACTTTTCTGGGCGGGCATCGTCGCCTTGGTGGACGGTTCGCTGGGGCTTTTGTTCCAGGAAACGTGGCAAAGGCTGGCCGGGCGGCTGGATATCCGGCGCATTGCGCTGGTCGAAACCGGGGTGGCGCTGGCCCTGCTGGCCACCCATTACATCCTGTTGTTAAATGCGGATTAAACCACCATTTGACCGCTTGACTTCCAACCACCTGCTAACTATGGTCTTCCGCTCTTTTGAACTCTAGGTGGGACAAGGAGCGGGTCACATCGCTTCTTTTCGTGGCTTAGTTGCCTGATGGTGTAATGGCAGCACATGTGACTTTGACTCATAGGGTCCTGGTTCGAATCCAGGTCGGGCAACCATTGTAGATAACGAATGAAGATTCTTTCAGGAACAGGACATCGGGCCTTGGCGGAGCGCATCGCGGCGGCTGCCGGCGTGGAGCTGTGCGCCGTCAACATCACGCGGTTCCCCGACAACGAGCTTTTCGTGAAGATCGTCGACAATGTGCGCGGCGACGACCTCTTCATTGTCCAATCGGTGTCGGTCGATCCGAACCAATACCTGATGGAGCTGCTGATCATGATCGATGCCGCCAAGCGCGCATCGGCCGATCGCATCACCGCCGTACTGCCGTACTACGGCTACGCCCGTCAGGACCGCAAGGACCAGCCCCGCGTGCCGATCACCGCCAAGCTGGTGG